>JAENZU010000153.1 GCA_016841125.1 Melioribacter sp.
TTCGTTCCAAAAGGTTTACGTTTAAATAAGTAATTTTTAGTAAATTGATTTCTTCAAATGCACCAAAACTAATAATTCAATTTAGACTATTATTAATTCGTAGAATAGAAATACGTTCTATGTTAAACAATTGAGAGTGAGATGGATAAGATTATTGAAAAGGAATTCCAAACATTGCTGAATGAAATTGATTCGGGATTAAGCCGTAAACAGAAAACCTTGCCGAGCAAATTATTTTATGATGAGAAGGGGTCTCTATTGTTTGATGAAATATGCAAACTAAAAGAGTATTATCCTACACGTACTGAACTGATGATAATGAAAAGCAATATCAATGAAATTTCTGATATGTTTGGGGAGAATTCACTTTTTATCGAGTTCGGCAGCGGAAGCAGTTTAAAAACACGTCTATTACTTTCGAATATTAAAAAAATTTCCGGTTATATACCTGTTGATATTTCTGAAGAACATCTTCTTAAAACTGCAGCAGCACTGACTGAGAGATACCCTGATCTAAAAATTTATCCGGTTGCTGCAGACTACACAAAGTCAATCAAATTTCCATCGATCAATACAGAAGTAAAAAATACAGTAGCATTTTTTCCCGGCTCCACTATTGGGAATTTTACTACTGAGGAAGCTAAGGAATTTTTAGGAGTGATTGCTGAAGAAGTAGGAAAAAAAGGAGCTCTATTAATTGGAGTTGATCTTGTAAAAGACCGCACAGTGCTGTTTGATGCATACAATGATTCAAAAGGTGTGACTGCTGATTTTAATCTAAATTTATTAACTCGGCTGAATTCCGAATTCGGCTTCAATTTTAACATAGATGAATTTGAGCACAATGCGCCATTCAATGAAGAGAAGAGCAGAATTGAAATGCATTTGATCAGTAAAAAAAATCAAACTGTTAAGGGAGCAAATGGAAAAACTTACTCATTTTCAAAGGGTGAAATAATAGTCACAGAATACTCCCACAAATATACGCTTGAGAGCTTTGCCGATATGGCTTCAAAATATTTTGAGGTTAACAAAGTTTGGACCGATGAAAGAAGTTATTTTAGTGTTCAATATCTCTCGGTAAAATAATTCAATCAAACAATACAATTTCATTATTATCAATAAAAATATATTTTTGGTAATTAAAATCATTTAAGATGACCGGATGCTCGCTCACACAAAATTAATTCCCTTTCTCTGGAACATGTTAATTGCAGTCACAGTTAGTGCTGCCGCTGTGCTGATACCGCTTGACCTTTTATTCGATATTGATTCATTCGAATTTTATTTGTCAACGGTTTGGTTGACGACTCTAATATTTTTCCTGGATATAATATTCACGATCTCTCGTTTAAGATCCGCGAACAGTGACGAGGAATTAGACGAAAAAAATAATCTTTCCTTTTATCTAAAATATCTTTTACCTATTGATATCATTGCAATGATTCCGTTTACAGCACTGATTGCTATTCCCGCTTTAGGTTTAATTCGCCTAATTAAATTAGTGAAGATAATTTTCTATATGAGAAACTGGCGAATGCGTGAAATCAGATTCAGCGGAGTGCTGGCTATATTTTTCTTTATCTATTGGGCATTTCTTGCAACTCACTGGGTTAGCTGCATATGGCTTTCACTTAGAGGTTTGAATCCTTTACTCGATAACTTATCTAATTATGTTCAATCATTATACTGGACTGTAACTACGATAACCACAGTCGGCTACGGCGATATCACATCAAAAAATAATTTGCAGACAATTTTTACAATATGTGTAGAAATTTTGGGTATCGGTATTTACTCATATCTGATTGGTAATATTGCCGGTATATTAACAAGAAAAGATCCTGCAAAGGCGCAGTACCTGGAAAATATGGAAAAGCTGCAGGCTTTATCTTCAATGCGGAAATTACCCCGTTCGCTTCAAAATAAAATGCGAGATTACTACCGGTATATGTGGAAAAAACGTATGGGATACGATGAAAGCTCATTTCTGCAAGGGCTTCCGCCGGGTTTGAAAACCGAAGTCTCACTTCATTTAAAGCAAGAAGTTATTGAGATGATAGATTTGTTTAAAGATGCCGATGAAGAGTTCATTAAAGAAATTGCACTCCACCTAAAACCGATGATCCTTCTGCCGGGGGACTGCGCTTTCAGAGAAGGGGATGAGGGGAAAGAAATGTACTTCGTTGTAAAAGGTGATCTTGCTGTTCTATCGAAAAATGAAGATTCAATGTTGGCAACTCTTTCTTCCGGTGATTTTTTTGGTGAGATTGCATTGTTTATGGATAAACCGCGAACGGCTAGCATCAAAGCTATTACGTATTGTGATCTTTATACTCTTGAAAAAACACGATTCAAATATGTCGTTTCAAAGTACCCTTCAATTGCAAATAAAATTGAACAGAAAATTAAAATTCGTACAAACAATTTTAACTGATAATGGCAAAGAGTAAAAAAAACGGTTTCGTTAAATCTGCAATAAAAATATTTATTGCTTCAGTTCTCCTTTACATGTTGGGCACTATCATAATTGTTCTGTTATTTAAATATGTAAATCCGAATGTCACATCATTTGTGAATGAAAGGGCTGAATCCGATTATTATGGATTGCTTAAAACTACAGACATTCAAAAAAAATGGATTAGTATTGATAAAATGAGTTTGTATCTGCCTTTAGCAGCGGTAGCTTCGGAAGATCAGAAATTTTTTGAACACTTCGGATTCGATATAGAGCAGATTGGAAAAGCGATCGACCAAAATAAGAAGGGACGCCGGGTAAGAGGAGCCAGCACAATTACGCAGCAGCTTGCTAAAAATATATTTTTAAATTCCCAAAAATCATTTGTGCGTAAAGCATTTGAAGGTTATTACACAATACTGATAGAATTATTTTGGTCGAAAGAAAGAATATTGGAAGTCTATTTAAATTCTGCTGAATTGGGGCAGAACATATTTGGTGTTGAAGTTGCTTCGTGGTATTACTTTAATAGATCTGCCTCAAGTTTAAAAGAAGCGGAATCTGCATTATTAATTGCATGTTTGCCAAACCCGATACGCTACCGTGTGAAAAATCCATCTACATTCATGATCAATCGTAGAAACCGAATCATGAGGCAGATGGATTTTATCGGCGGCAAAACTTTTATTAAAAATGAATTAGGGCTGAATTAAAAAATTATTTCTCCTTTAAGATTATATCGCCGGAACGGTTTTTAATTTTTATCATTGGATCAGAAGCGGGCCTATCATTACTGGCGGTCACGGAATTATTATCAGCATTAATTTTTACTGGAACCTCGGATTGAATTTTTCCGTATTTAGTTTCCAAATTTACACTGCCGGCATAACCTTTGGGCAGGGTGAGAACAACCGCATCATATTCATTTTCAATTTCTACCTTTTGGGGCAGAACTTTATTTGTTATCTCAATTTTACCTGAATTGTTATTAACGAAAATCTTCTTCGCTGAAAGCTCGGTCAATTCCAAACTGCAATATTTTGTATCGGAATACCAATCGCCTTCGATGTTGTCGCCGATAATCGAGCCGCTGCGCGAAGTAATTGTTATTCCACCCTTGATATTTTTAAAATCAAAATTGGAATAACTATCATCTATTTTCATATTCCCGGCGGCATCTGATATCTTAATATTCGCAGAACGCGTTTCTAGATATATATTGTTCGAAGCTTTGCCGGTAATAGTTTTGATAGTAATTGGTGTATAATTCCCGACAAATTTAAGCCCGCCAACATTGGATAAATCAAGCTTGCCGCTTCTATTATTTATTTCAACCATTCCGGAAATATTCTCGACCGTCAATTGAGAATAGTCTGTATTGATGTTAGCATTACCGGTAACATTTTTAACTGTGATCTTATCACTGCGTGAATCTAAAATCAAATTCCCGTCAACTCCATCAATGATCGAATTACAATAATCAGCATCCAAATTTAAATCGCCTTTATGATTCGATATTTTCAGATCGGCGCTGCGGCTTTCCAGTTGAAGATTTCCGCCGGTATTAGAGAGAGTCGTTTCACCATACTGGTTTTCGATTCTTGTAACGTTGGCACAGTTATCTAATTTTATTTCATCCGATCTGCCGAGGATTTGAACTTCCTTAACCATATTTTTTAATTCAATCGTAGAATAGCGGATATTTGCGATGAGCGGATTATTAGCCGGTAAATAAATCTCGCCGGAAATATCTTTCTCAATTGAGAATCCGAATTTGAGTGAGAAAATATCGAGAAAATTCCAGCCTCCTTCATCGTCAGTCTCTTTGATGTCTATCTGAAGTTTGGTAGAAGTGCTCCATTCTTCAACGTCAAATTCCTTAATGTATTTTTTCTCATATTCTTTATCGCTCGATTTCACCTTAATATTTAGATCAATCTTAACACTGTTTTTATCCCACGAAAGCATTTTAACATTTAATCCCGACACACCATTAAACTCAACTAACTGATCTGACGTTACTTCAAATTCTTTACTTATCTTTTTTGTTTCTGTGGCTAGCAAGCCGACAGTTGTTAATAAAATTATCAAAATTATTTTTTTGAAATTCATTTTGTATTCTCCTCAATGGAAATTATTTCTTCAATTACATTCAGTTTCATCCGGTAAAGATTTAAGAGCCTGTCTTGTTTTAGTGATGAGTAAAGCTCGAAACGGCTTTCCGAATTAATTTCATTTATAGCTTGGTTTAAGTTTGCAAGCTTATCTTTTTTACCCGCAATTTTTTCGTCAACAATTATAGATGCATTACGCAGTTTATTTTGAGAGGGAAGAATTTCTTCCATCTCTGAAATTGTTTGTTTGTATATGTTATTTAGCCTCATTACATCGGGCTGATTTTCATAAAGTCGATTTTGAATTAAACTGAAAATGCCGAGGGCTGCGAAAAGCAGCATTAAACTTGACGCAAAGCCGAACGCGAAACTTCTAAACTCAATTATAAATTTTGTCGATATTTTACTCTTCAGATTTTTGCTGATCCGGTTCCAGACACGCCGTTTTTGATCGGCGGTCATCTTTTCATGTTCGAAATAAAATTCTTTTGGATCAATCATAATTCACCTTTTGAAGCTAATAATTTTTGCTGCAGAATCTTTTTTGTTCGGGAAAGAGTAGTTCGCGAAACTGTTGTGCTTATATCAAGCATCTCAGCAATTTCTGCGTGGGAATATCCCTCGACTTCAAAAAGAATGAAGATCATCTTTTTTGATTCGTCGAGATCATTTAATAAAACTCTCATATAATCTTCCCACTCAAAGTTAATTTCGATCTGCTCATTTAATTCAATCTCATTTTCATTGATAGAAATTTGATCTTTTTGTTTTCGGAAATCTGTCCGCATTTCATTCAATGCAATTCTGTAAAGCCACGTGCCGAATTTTGAATCCATCCTGAAACTGTCGATATTCTCGAACGCTTTTATAAATGCACGCTGCACCCATTCTTCCGATGTATCTCTGTCATTTGTGAACTGCATCAGAAAACGATAAAGCCTCTCGGCATAAAGTTCGTACAAAGCTTTATACGCTTTTCTCTTTCCGAGTTTTATTTCTTTTACTAATTGTTTTTCGTTTATCATCAGAAATTTCTGTTTTCAGTCTTTAGATGAGATTAGTAGAATGAATGTTACAATTAGCAAAAAATTATTTTAGATTTTGCTCTCTTCCAAAAAAAATATTACTTTTGATTCGGACAATAAAATCTTTTCATATTTTGAGAAAATTCGAGAGGTCGGCTGTGAAGTTAATTTTCAAATTCGTTCTTAGTATCGTTTTATTTATTATTACTATTAGGTTGGGTTATTCTCAAGAAGAGCAAATGATAAGTTATTCTTATTTATCCCCAAATGACTACGCTAGAACCGTAAATGAACAAATGTATTTTGATTATTTCGAAGGAACTATTGAATTCCGGTTCTTGCTCTATAATAATGGTAATAGAGGTGCAATATTTTCAAAAAATCGCACACAATACAATCAAGGAGATATTTATTCATATTTTGATTGGTCCAATAATAATATTTTCGTTGTACTCCAGGATTCGTATTATCCTTACGAGACAATGATGCATCCAAATGGTTTAACTTGGTCAGTTGAGCAATGGTACCATATTGCTTTAACTTGGAATTATTCAGGAATAAAATTGTATGTAAACGGGTTACTACTTGATGAACTTCCAGAAATTTATTTCTCGATTCTTCGAAATAACTATGACTTATTTCTAGGTGCAGAAGGTTATAAAGATCATGATAACAATTATACAATAGGTAACTTTTTTAATGGTTCAATTGATGAATTCAGAATATGGAACCATAGTCGTTCTCAGTATGAAATTTATAATACGATGAATAATGAGCTTGGAGAAGAATACTATGCTACGGCTGACAGTGGTTTATTTGCATATTATAGGTTTGATGAGTTGGAGAACCTAGAAATTGGTGAAAATGGATTAAATGATATTAGAGATTTAACACAAAATCAAAATCATTTAGATATTATACATATTAATCCGACAAATATTGAAGAGGTTCCTCTAAATAATTTAACTTATTCACTATTTCAGAACTATCCAAATCCTTTTAATCCAAGTACTTTGATCCGGTATTCTGTCACGAACTTGACTTGGGTTGAAATGAAGGTATATGATATTCTGGGTAAGGAAGTTGCTCTGCTGGTAAGTGAAGAAAAACAACCGGGATCCTATGAGGTATATTTTGATGCTGAAAATATTTCAACCGGGACTTATTTTTACACACTAAGAACTGAAAACAATGTACTTACAAAACAAATGATACTGATAAAATAACATTCAATGAAAGTAAAATTATAAGAGTTAAATGAATGAGGGTATTTTTACAAGCTATTATTTATTTCACATTATTTACATTTCATAACGCCTTTTCAAGTTCACAAACGCAATGGACAAAAATAAGTCCGAATTTTATTAGTGCCGAAACTGTTAACATCAATTCACAGGGAGATATTTTTGTCGGTACCTTTTTTGACGGCATTTATCGATCCACTGATGATGGCTCAAGTTGGGTTCAAGTATATTCGGATAATGGTCAGAAACCAATTAGTAAATTAGCGGTAAACCATCAGGACCAATTATTTTTAGGGACTAAAGATTTTGGAGTTTGGACATCAATTGATAATGGATTCAACTGGGTACAGACTCCCTGCAACCTTGCCGAAGTTTCCGATATCGAGATAAATTCGGAAGATGACATCTTTGCTGCTAATATTGATAACGGCGGCGGTATTTACAGATCGACCGATAATGGAAATAGCTGGGATTTCATCCGTCCGGATACCACAGTTCAATACATTACAACAATTTTTATTACTGGAAATAATGAAATTTATTGCGGTACAATCGGCAGTCCTCAATAGGAGGGTGTTTATAAATCTTCCGATAACGGGGATACCTGGAATGAATTGATACATTTGGAAGGTGTAAGTGTGAATGATATAGCACTTAATTCTGCAGGGGATATTTTATTTATTGCAAGCGATAATAGCATTTATCATTCAGCAGATGACGGTAGAAGCTGGACTACAAAATCAATTCAATTTGCATTTCGGAA
>JAENZU010000154.1 GCA_016841125.1 Melioribacter sp.
TAATGGACCGATAGATGATTCTAATTGGGATTCAGCAACACCGATTGCACATAATCTTTTACCCCAAGCTTCCGGTTCAACGGAAAATTTGGAAGTAGAAGGTCTTGAAATAGGAACAACTTATTATTTTGCAGTGAAGGTTTTGGATAATTTAGCAAATTCATCAGGTATCTCTAATTCACCCTCCGGAACAACTTATTTAGCCCCGGAAGTTTCAGTACAGCCTACCAGCATCAGCAAAATAATTGAACCAAATACAATTGTGAATGATGTAATTAATGTTTCCAATATTGCTACACATCCGTCAACTTTGAGCTACAGCATCGAACTTGCTAACAATACTTTCCCTTCGGAAAATCTGAGCGTATCACTTAAACCTGTAAAATCCTACACAGATGATGAAATGGGAAAAATTAAAGATGATGATAAAGCGTCTAGCGGTCAAGCTATTGAAGGATTCGGTGGTCCCGATACATTTGGTTATGAGTGGATTGATAGTGATGAACCAAACGGACCGGCGTATGTGTGGGAAGATATTGCATCTACCGGAACGCTTGCATCCAACTGGGTTCAGTCATCAAGTTTTGCGGCAAAGGACGAAGGCTATGCCGGACCTTTCAGCCTGGGATTTGATTTCGATTTTTACGGTATTCCGCACTCAGAATTATATGTAAATTCGAACGGCTATTTATCATTTGAACCGGTAACTGTTAGTTCGTTCACAAACGATCAAATACCTGATAACGGAAGTCCAAATAATTTAATAGCCGCAATATGGGATGATCTGGATGGTTCAAACAGCGGAAATGTATTTTACCAGCAAGACGACAACAGGTTTATTGTTCAGTACGATCAATGGGGAGAATATAGCGGATCGGGTAAATTTACGTTCCAATTTATTCTTTATTCCAGCGGAAAAATTTTGGTTTATTACAAAACGCTAACAGGTGATTTAAATAGTTCTACTGTTGGAATAGAAAATGCTGATGGTACAGACGGGCTTCAAGTAGTTTACAATGCAGCATACTTAAAAAATGATTTAGCTATTAAATATGCAGCAGAACCGGAATGGCTGACAACATCTTATCCGTCAGGGCTTCTTTATAATGGCAATTCATTTTCACTTGATCTAGTTTTTGATACAAATGATTTACTCCTTGGTGAATATTCAATGGATGTTATTTTATCCTCCAATGATCCGGTCAATCCTGAAATCACAATTCCGGTTACCATGACTGTTAGTGATGAAGTGCCTGTTGAACTCGTCTCCTTTACTGCGGAGAGGAATAATTCATCGATTCTGTTAAGCTGGACAACCGTTACCGAAACTAACAATGACGGTTTTGAAATTCAAAGGAGAATAAAGAAGTCTTCGGAATGGGATGTTCTTGGATATGCAAGCGGAAAAGGTACAACAACTGAAGTTACTAAATACAATTTTAATGATAACTTATCCGGAGTAGCAGGAAAAATAATTGAGTACCGGCTTAAGCAAAATGATTTAGACGGAACCTTCACTTTTTCAAATACTATTGAAATAAGTGTAGCTCCAAATGATTTTGAACTTATGCAGAATTACCCGAATCCATTTAACCCTGCAACTACAATTAAATATGCATTACCTGCAAAAAGTAATGTTAAATTAAATATTTATTCTGTGTTGGGAGAGGTTGTAACAACTTTGGTCAATGAAGTACAGGAGAGTGGTTATTACGAAAGTACTTGGGATGCAACTGGATTTTCGTCCGGTATGTATATCTTACATTTACAGGCTGAACATGATAACGGTAATTTTACATCTACTAAACAGATGATGTTTGTAAAATAAATATTTTCCGGCATCCGAAAGGGGTGCCGGTTTTTCTCTTCTTAAAGTTTTTCCTCCCAATCGATTATTTTTTTTGTTGCAAATTTCTTTTCACTTAATTAAATTGGATACAAATGTCGATAAAGTCATTTTTTCACATTTCAAACTGTGAGAAGGGTAATGAGTAAAAAGAAAGGAATTTCAAGAAGAAATTTTATTAAAGGAGTCGGAACCGGTGTTGTTGGTTCTTATGTTGTTGTTCCGGCATTAAATAATAAAGCTGCAAAAAATTTATCTGACAATGAAGAACTACAGTTAAAAGAGGGTTGGCAAGTATTATCACTTAAAGTAAACGGAAAAAAAATCATTACCAAGGTCAAGCCTAATACTTTATTGGTTGATCTGCTCAGAAATGAATTGCAGTTAACCGGAACTAAAGTAGTTTGTAACCAGGGTGAATGCGGCGGATGTACTATCATTCTTGATGGTAAACCGGTTTATTCATGTCAGATGCTTGCATTGGATGCAAACGGAAAAGAAGTAACAACAATTGAAGGCTTACTTTTAGGAGAGGAACTTCACCCGCTTCAACAAGCTTTTGTTGATGAAGACGGACTTCAGTGCGGGTTCTGCACTCCCGGACAAATAATGGCTGCTTATGGATTGCTTTTAAAATATCCTGATCCCACTGACGAACAAATATTAAATGGAATGTCAGGAAACTTATGCCGTTGTGCTGCTTACCCAAAAATCATTAAATCGGTAAAAGCGGCGGCAAGTAGAATAAAATAATCTGATACTGCTTATTAAAGGAGGAAGCTGTAATGCCTCAAAAGATAGTTAAGTCTAAAATAATTTTTGAAGGCGAAATTGTAGAAACCATCGGTGAAGTTTCAACCGAAGAATATGAACGCTGGGGTGCGAATGAAAATTTAAAAGTTGTTGGTAAACCGGTTTCCAGAATTGACGGTTATGATAAAGTGAGCGGTTCAGCGGTTTACACCTTCGATAAAATATTACAGAGAATGGTTTACGCACGAACACTGCGGTCTCCTTTACCGCATGCAAAAATTAAACGTATCGATATTTCGAAAGCATTAAAAGTAAATGGGATTCTGGACGTAATAACATTTCAGAATACAGAAGATATTGATTGGTACTGGAATTCAAGCAAATTGTTCGATCCTCATTTACGTTATCAGGGCGATGAAATTGCTTGTGCCGCTGCAGAAACCGCTGAGTTAGCCGAGCAAGCACTTAAATTAATTGAAGTTGACTACGATGAACTTCCTTTTGCAGTGAACACGAAAAAAGCTTTAGAGTCGGATCCCGAAAAACTTACCGGTTTCAAAAAACCGGATTTATTTACATATGATAGAGGAGATTTTTCCAAAGGTATTTCTGAATCTGACGAAAGTGTTGAAGATACATTTACAACTCCGGTTGTTATTCATAATCCCACAGAAGTGCATTGCTCAACTGTTGCTTGGGACGGAGGCAAATTAACCGTATGGGATTCCACCCAGGCAATTTTCAGCGTACGGAATGCTGTAGCCGATAGCTTAAAAATAAACATAAACGATGTACGTGTAATTAAAAAATATATGGGCGGCGGCTTCGGCAGTAAATTGGAAGCAGGAAAATATACAGTGATGGCGGCACTTTTAGCAAGACGGCTTGGTCGTCCTGTAAAAATTTACCTCGATAGAAGAGAGATGAATCTTGCCGTGGGCAATCGTCCGGACTCGCATCAAACATTAAAAGTTTGGGGAAAAAGGGATGGAACAATTACTGCAATGTCTTATAAATCCTTTGGTGCAGTAGGCGCCTACCCGCAAGGTGCTGCGGCAAACTGGCCTTTTAGAACCATGTATAAGTGCCCTAATATTAAGGTCGAAGATCAAAATGTTTTTATTAATGCAGGAAGAGCCAGAGCTTTTAGAGCTCCGGGCCATGTTCAGGGTGTCTTCGCGCTCGATTCTATCATTGATGATTTTGCTTACAAAATAGGTATGGACCCAATCGATTTAAGATTAAAAAATTATGCGGAAGTCGATCAAGTCTTTAATGTCCCATATACAAGTAAATTGCTTAAAGAGGCTTATAGTGCCGGGGCGCAAGCCATCAACTGGGATTTGCGGAACAAAATACCTGGTTCCGGTAATGGAGTTATTAAGCGCGGTATCGGGATGGCTTCTCAAATTTGGTGGGGTGGCGGTGGTCCGCCCGCGCATGCAATGCTTAAACTGGAGAGAGGCGGATACTTAACAGTGATCTCCGGAACCCAGGACATTGGAACAGGGACTTATACAATTCTTGCACAAGTGGCGGCTGAAATACTTGAAATACCGATGGAAAAAATAGAAGTAATTTTGGGTGATACAGGAGTAGGACCTTACGCTCCTTCAAGCGGCGGAAGTCAGACTATTGCCTCAGTAGCTCCGGCGGTTAGAGATGCTTCCGAAAAAATGAAATCTAAACTTATATCAGCCGCAGCGGCTATAATGGAAATACCGGAAGATAAAATTAAATATAATAATGGTGAAATTGAATCTATTGAAGATCCGGCAAAGAAGTTATCAATCGCAGATATTCTGAAAGAACTTAGGGAAGAATCTTTATTAATGAACGGATCGAGAGAGGCTAACCCCGATGGCTATACAACAAATTCTTTCGGTGCTCAGTTTGCCGATGTAAGTGTTGATACCGAAACTGGTAAGATTACGGTTAATAAGATTGCAGCCGCGCACGACATAGGCAGACCTATGAATCAAAAAACTTTGGAAAATCAATTTCATGGTGGAATTTTGCAGGGGCTCTCTTATGCTCTAATGGAAGAGAGAGTGATTGATGAATCGACGGGTCAAGTAGTTAATCTAAACATGCATGATTATAAAATCCCGACTGTAAAAGATGTACCCAAAATTGAAATAATAATTGTCAGTAAAAGTGATGATCTAGTTAATAATGTTGGTGCAAAAGGAATCGGTGAGCCCGCTATTATTCCAACCGCCGGTGCAATTGCAAATGCAGTTTATAATGCAATTGGTGTGAGAATTAAAAGTTTGCCAATTACACCGGATAAAGTATTGAATGCCATTTATAAATTTAATTAGTACCGGAAAAGAAAATGAGAGAATTTAATTTTACAAATCCCTCAACATTGGATGAAGCATCTAAAATACTAAAGACTTCAGACTCGAGTTCTGCTTTACTTGCAGGAGGCACAGATCTTCTCAGCTTAATAAAACACGAAATAATTGACCCAGAAAATTTGGTTAATATTAAAAATCTAAATGGTTTTGATAAAATAGTCTATCGAAAAGGTGAAGGATTAAAGTTAGGGGCGCTTGTTAGAATCAGTGATATAGCGGAACATCAAATTATAAAAGATAAATTTACAGTGCTGTCAGATGCTGCCTCTGTTATAGCTTCACCGCAATTGAGAAATATGGGAACAATCGGAGGCAATTTATGTCAGCGACCACGCTGCTGGTATTATCGGGAAGAATTTGATTGTATTCGTAAGGGAGGAGATATTTGTTACGCGTATCTCGGTAAGAATAAATACCATTGTATAGTGGGCGGGGGACCGTGTTATATTGTTCATCCGTCAGACACTGCGGTTGCCCTTACAGCATTAGATGCGAAAGTAACAATCTATTCTAACGGAGACTATAAATCTATTCCCATTCAGGAATTTTTCATATTACCGGAAGTAAATTATTTGAAAGAGAACGTTCTTGAACCCGGCGAAATAGTTACCGAAATATTTATTCCTGAACCAAAAGCTGATGTAAAAAGTAAGTATATAAAATTTATGGAACGCAACGCATGGGACTTTGCAGTTGTGAGTGTTGCATCTGTAATGAATTTATCGAACGGAAAAATTAGCAGCGGTAAACTTGCCTGGGGAGGCGTAGCCCCAGTACCCTGGCAGGAAGAGCAACTTAATCAAAAAATGAGCGGTTTAAGTATTGACGATAATTCAGTGGAGGAATTTTCTAAATCGTTATTCGAAAATTCTGAACCTCTTGAGCATAACGAATACAAACTAATTTTAGCTAAAAATCTTACTAAAAGAATAATAAAAGAAATTGCGGCCGACTAAAACAGGAATATCATGGAAAAATGGCAGTGGAATATTTTTAATGAAGAGTTTCTGAAAAACACAATAGACAGATGCAGAGATAAAAAAATTGTCTTACCAACTTTCAGTGAATTAAAGCATCCCCAACTTATTGATTCAAAAATAGTTGACCGTTTGAAGAAGGTCGATTCTGAAGAAGTACATCCTTTAAATTTATATAGAATTAATTGGCGAAATGATAAAACAACCGGCGGGTTCGGTGAGATCAATTATTTTGAAATCCCCAAAGCAATTACAAATGTAGAGGCGAGAATTATAGGTTTGGTCGGCAAACATTTTCCTACCGGCGCTCATAAAGTTGGAGCTACCTACGGCTGCCTGGCTCCGTATCTGGTCAGCGGAAGATTCAATCCGAAGTATCATAAGGCAGTATGGCCCTCCACAGGCAACTACTGTAGGGGTGGAGTATTTAATTCAAATTTGCTGGGTGTTAAATCAGTTGCTATTCTGCCGGAAGAAATGAGCAGAGAAAGATTTGAATGGTTGAAATCATTGGGTGCCGAAATTTATGCAACACCCGGCTGTGAAAGCAACGTAAAAGAAATTTATGATAAGTGTCACGAATTGGAAGCACAAAGCGATGAGTACTATATCTTTAATCAGTTTGATCAATTTGGAAATTCTATTTGGCACTATGAAGTAACCGGCACTGCGTTAGAAGAATTGTACTCAAAAATTAAACAAGGGAATCAAAGATTCAGTGCTTACATCAGTGCAACCGGTTCGGCCGGAACGCTTGGCGCGGGCGATTATGTAAAAGAAATTTTTCCGCATTGCAAAGTTGTTGCGGTTGAAGCGCTCCAATGCCCAACGCTCCTGATGAATGGATTCGGCGGACACAGAATCGAGGGGATCGGCGATAAGCATGTGCCCTGGATACATAATGTTAAAAATACTGATGCAGTCTGTGCAATTGACGATGAAGATACGATAAGACTGCTGCGTTTGTTCAATGACGAAAATGGAATTGAAACTCTGAATGAAATTGGGGTTGATGAACCTGTCGCCGAAAATCTAAAGCTGCTTGGGATATCAAGTATTTGTAATCTCTTATCCGCTATTAAAACAGCCAAATATTACGAAATGAATTCTAATGATGTGATATTTACTGTTTTCACAGATTCAACAGATATGTATCAATCTAGACTGCAGGAACTAACATCTGAGCACGGATACTATTCTAAACAGCAGGCTTTCGCGGATTGGCGGTCATTACTTGTTAAACAAGGTATCGATTATTTTAAGGAATTAAATTACTATCAGAAAAAATCCATACATAATCTTAAGTATTTTACATGGGTTGAACAGCAAGGTAAAACTGTTGAAGAGTTGAATGCACAATGGTACAATGAAGAATACTGGAAAGAACGTTTTTCGATTGCACCTAAGTGGGATAATATGATTAATGAATTTAATGCTAAAGTAGGATTATAATTTCATCAAATAAATGAGTCGATAAATGTCAAAAAATTCTTTGGCAGTACTGAAAAATGTTCTAATCCCAAAGCACGATAATCTTGTTCAAGCCGCGGATATTTACTTTGGAGAGTCAATTGGAAAAATTCAGCCCCATTCCAGTGCGCTATTTGATCTGAATGATATTTCAAAGGAA
Organism: Melioribacter sp.; assembly: GCA_016841125.1. GTDB lineage: Bacteria > Bacteroidota > Ignavibacteria > Ignavibacteriales > Melioribacteraceae > JAENZU01. The sequence goes on from JAENZU010000154.1 coordinate 7,570, forward strand.
GCAGTATACGAAAAATTGAAAACTAAAAAAGAA
>JAENZU010000155.1 GCA_016841125.1 Melioribacter sp.
CCTAAAATTATTGTAATAAATGCAATAGCGGTACTTATTGTTGGCGATATGAGTGCTGCATTAATTGGACGAAAATTCGGCAAAACAAAATTTCTTGCTAAGAGTCTCGAAGGAACATCTGCTTTTTTCATTGCTTCTTTAATAGTTGTGATTCTTGCTCCAAAAATTGAAGGGTACTTTTTGGAATATTTAATCGGAGTTATCTCGGTTGCCGTCGCCGCAATTGCTGAAAATGTATCTTACGGCTGGGCTGATGATAATCTTACAATTCCTCTCTCTGTGGGTTTTACGATGTGGGCTCTCTACTTGCTATTGCTGCCGGAACTCGACCTTATTTTGCCTAATGTACCAGTTTAATCGATCAATTTGAAACATTCTTTTTTGATCATTGTATAAAATCAACGCAAAAATAATAACGAAGAGAAAAATGAAAAAACTGTTCCCGTTTAGTTTCAATTTAATCCTAAAATCATTTTTAACAATCTTATTCACGTTGATATTGCTTTCGTCATGCGACATGCCGAAAAAACCCGCCGTCGGTCTAGAAGACGAGATTTTTGTAATTGCAGATTCCACAGAGTATTTGGAGCTTGAACCGGTACTTCTTCAGGTTTTTAATAAAAAGATTATTACGCCGCAGCCTGAAGCTTTATTTGAGTTAACGAGAAAGAGCATCAACTCATTATCTAAATTACAGAATAAAAAAAATATTATTATTATCGCTCCATTTAATTCGGGTTCCAGGGTATCCAATTACATTAAATCTTTATTGGATTCTAATGTGACGCAGCTTGTAAAAAGCGACAGCAACTATGTATTCATAAAAAAAGATCTTTGGGCTGGTGAACAATTGGTAATGATATTAACTTCGCCAACAATCCAGCAGTTGAAACATAATATTCTGGAGGGGCGTGACGATCTGATCTATTATTTTCAGAACATCTCTAACCAGCGATTAAAAAGAAACCTCTACAGCGACCGTTTTGAAAATTTCAAGTTGGAAGGGGAATTACTAAGGGATTACGGATGGGTGATTTACGTTCAGGTAGATTTTCATCTTGCAAAAAATGATCCTGAAAATAATTTCGTTTGGCTGCGCAGGGCACCCGGCAGCGATATTGAAAGATGGGTTTTTATTCATTGGATTGACAATGCCTCTCCGGAATACTTAAATCCCGATTCAATTGCTGCAGTTAGAAATAGGATCACCAAAAAGTATTTAAGATCTTCCGACGATAAAGCTAATGTTGAGATTTCCGATGAATTCAAGATGACAAAAGAAGTGAATTTTATCGGCAGATATGCCTTAATGACTCAAGGATTATGGCGAATGTCGGATAAAACCATGGGAGGTCCTTTCGTTAATTATACTTTCTTCGATGAAAAAACCAACAGAATTTATATGCTGGACGGCTCTGTTTATGCGCCTAAGTATTACAAAAAGAAATTAATTCAGCAAGTTGATGTGCTGCTTCAGTCATTTTTATTTAAGGATGATTTAAGTGAGAGTAGGATTGATGAATTATTGGATGCCGCAGAGTAAAAAAATATAAAGTTAAGAAGAGGCTGTCTCAAATGTTTAATAAACCGTTAAAACGGTTATCAATAGTTGTGTTTTCCGCTCGTATTCCCACATTTGAAAATGTGGGTTAATACTAAGGAAGCTATTTGAGAAAGCGGCTTTTTTTATTAATGCATTCTAAAATGACATTTTAGAATTACTCCGGAACGTGAACCAGAAAAAACTCCTTTGCCAGTCTGCCTATTTCAATGGCTTGTTTCTGCGTCATGTGCAGATCGGTATCAGTTTCATCAGCTGCACCGGCTTCGATAATTGCAAGATCAGAATCTATAACCATCTTAACTAGTTTATCGCAATATGCGGTATCGCCGCCGTAGCATATTGATTGATCCTTGTAAACAAATTTAAAGCCTAATGATGGTACAAGATTCGATTCCGAACTACCTTCAACTTTTTCCCGGTGATTTACATGAAATGGTAAAATCGTTAAATCACTAATGGGCATTGGACTTTCATCTACAATTCGTTCAAGATGAATTTTATATGTTAATTCATTGCCGTAAACTTCGTGAAAGGCGCGATGAATACTCTCAATCTCTTTACAGCCTTTTGGATAATGAATATGCAGCGGAGCAGTCCGGTTCATAACAGAAAGATAGGTAAACAAAGACCAAACCCCGCCCACATGATCGTGATGACCATGACTGATAAAAATATGCGAGATGTTCATAATTCCGGCAGGACCAATTTCTTTATTTAGATCTCTTAAAATTCCATCACCGGGATCGATAACGAAATTTGTTTTTCCGGTTTTAAGAATTATTCCGGTCGCAATATTAGGGATCGAACAGAAAATCTTTATAAAAAAATCATCTGTTCCCCAAATTAATGGGTATTTCGGTATATATTTATCTACCATTTAATTTCTTTATTAAATCACTATTTGCGCTACTATTCCACCGACAAGAAATGCAACAAACCACGTTCCGAACCAAATACTAAAACCTTCTTTCCATCCTCTTTCCTTAAGCATAACAACAAAGGAAGCGATACAAGGTACAAAAAGTGTGATTGTAATAATAGCTACTGTTATCTGCATAACTGTTAGATCCAGGCTGAACAAACCGGCGGCACCGAAATCGCGTCTTACCATTCCCATCACAAAAGCATTGGCGGCTTCTTTCGGAAGTTTGAGCCAATTTGTTGTAAGAGGAGCTAAAATATCCTGCCAAATAGTTAAGATACCGGTAATCTCCATTATACCAACTGCAACTGCACCAACAAAAAACCAAACGCTGGCTTCCTTCATAAAACCATAAGTTCTGAAATACATTTTTTTCAATACATTCTTTATCTTCGGAATTCTCATCGTAGGCAGATCGATTAAAAGGGGAGAACTCTCACCCGGCAGCATTTTGTTTAATATTGTCGATAATGTGATCAGTACTGTAAATATTGTTACGAAATAAATTAATAAAGGTATGGGTCCGGCACCGCTTAATAATGCAGCAATTACAGCAAGTTGAGCTGAGCAGGGAATAACAAATTGGAGTATTGCTGTTACGATTGATTTTTCTCTTTCAGTTCCTAGCAGTCTTGTTGTAATATTCGCCGCGGTAATGCAGCCAAATCCAAGCATAATTGGGATCACTGCTTTACCGTTTAACCCAATTTTATTGAATGATCTATCCAGCATTGTAGCGAGCCGCGGAAGATAACCGCTATCCTCAAGTATTGCCATTACAAAGTAAAATCCAATTACCAACGGAAGGAGCAGAAAAAGCAAATATGTAATTGTCATTGTTATCGCGCCGAATTCTCCAAATAGAATACGGACGATAGGATTTTCAAAGTGAAATGTAGAAACGGCACCGGGCTGATTCGAATAATTTTCGAATTCACTTTTTAGGTCAGGCTGTGCGTTCATCCCGTCGGAAAAGATAAATTCTTTATTAGAAACTACTTCATCATTTGTTCCCGTAATCTCAACATCAATTGTGACGGGAGTAAAATCGCTTATCAATGATTTTGTATTGTATTCAAATAGGTTTATTCCAATCTCATTTTCGGTGAAATCTACTACTCTCTGAGAAATAAAGTCGCCGATAAAAAAGTATAAGAGCACCAACACAAACCCAAGCATCGGAAGACCCGTTACCGGGTTTAAGGATAATCTGCCCAGTTTGTTGAAGAATTCGCCTTTGCGTGAATCTTCATATTCGACCAGATCAACAATTTCATTAACTCTATTCCTTCTGTTGATATAGATTTTTTCTCGTTCGTCAGCAGTTCCGCAAGGCACATTATTTCTTTTGGCTACATTTTCATCACCTTCAATAATTAAAAGCGATTCTGCCTGCGACGGCACTTTTTCCATAACCTGCTGAAGCAGAAAATGTAATTCGAGCGACTGATTGCCGACTTTTGCGTTTTCAATTGCATAGTCAATTTGATCAAATCCTTTATTGGAAACCGCTGAGGATTTAATTACTTCAACCCCCAATAATTCCGAGAGTTTTTCGGTATCAATTCTAATATTTCTTTTTTCAAGTTCATCCGCAAAATTTAAAAATAGAGTAACCTTTTTACCCATCTCAATTAATTGAAGGGTTAAAAACAAATCTCTTTCTAAATAAACAGCATTAACAATATTTAAAACTACATCCCCGGAAAGGATTATATCCCTGGCTACAACTTCTTCATCATTAAAAGAAGAAACACCGTAAACACCAGGAGTATCAATCACCTCATATTGTTTATAACTAGCTTTGGACATCGAAATTGTGGTGCCCGGAAAATTCGAAACATCAACATAAAGTCCGCTTAAATAATTAAAGAAAAGTGACTTGCCTACATTAGGATTGCCTGCCAAAACAACCGAGCGAGTCTGAACGTCTTCCGGGTTGACAGGTTTTAATTTATTAAAATTGATATAATGTTCGTCGCGCATAAAAAAACCTTACTGAATAATAACTTGAATTTTTTTGGCAAGATCGTAACCTATTGCAATTTCCTGCCTATTTTTTTGAATTATTATTGTACCGCCGGGTAATCTTTCCAGACATTTAACCGTGTCTCCAACTCCTAAGCCCAGCCTAATTAATTGGGATTTAATTTCTCCCAACGGCAGACTCATAATTGTAACCGGATTACCCCGTTTAGCTTTATCTAAAGTTGTATCGCTCATAATTTACTGTTTGCAATCTTCCGGGTTTTTGCATTTCCCAAAAATGTTAAATGAATAATCGCTCAATTCGAATCCTAATTCATCGCAAACATTTGTAATAATAGTTTGAATTTCAGGATTTGAAAATTCCCGAATTTTTCCACAATTGGTGCAGATTAAATGATCGTGATTTTTTCTGTTAAAATTAGATTCATAGTGAGTTTTGTTATCACCAAAATTTCTTTTCGCAAGAAGATCGCAATGAGTCAACAATTCCAAAGTATTATAAACTGTGGCTCTGGAAACATTCGATTTATGCGTTTTCATTTCGATGTAAAGCTCATCGGCGCCAAAATGTCCTTTGTAATTCAACACATGTTCAAGAACTTCAAACCTTTCCGGAGTAATCCGATGTTTACCTCTTTTGAGGAAATCTTTGAAATCTTCAATTGCTTGTTTGTGATTTATTTTCATTTTATAATTATTTAGATTAAGTCTACATAAACTTAAATAAAAGAAGTCAATTATGCAAAATAAATCTGTAAGTCTTTTTAACTTTTTTATTAAAAAATTGTAATCTTTAATTTTAAGTCAAAAAATCTTATTTTAATTTTTTATTTTTAAACTAATTCCCAATTTATTTTTTAATCAAAATTATTTAATGGAGTAAAAATGACTCAATTTGAAGTTATTGAAAGAGTAGGAATTTCGTACGAATCTTCCAGTGATGCAGTTAAACAAATAGTAACAGAAGCAAATAAGGAAGCCAGTGTTGCCTGGTTTGAAGTAGTTGAGCAGAGAGGAAGAGTCACCTCTGATGGTAAAGTTGAGTTTCAAATAGTTGTTAAATTAGGCAGAAAAATTGATTAAGTTTATCTAATATAAAATAGAATGTCTCTAAAAGAAGGTGGGAAAACTGGTTAATTTACGCTTGAAAATCGTAATTTAAAGCAAGTATCTTGTGACGATTTTCAAGTGAAGAATTTTGTCTAAATTGGTTTAGTTTGTTGGCTCTCCGTTCCATGCTCGGGACGGAGAGTTTTTAATTTTTAAATAATTTTAATACGTTAAGTTTAAATTTAAATGGAACTTATCTTAAATTTATTATTGTTTAGTAATTAAATAATTTAGAGGTAATAAGATGGCAGAATTAAAAGTAGGCAGCAAAGCTCCGGCTTTTTCTTTGGAAGATTCAAATGGTAAAAAATTTTCTTTGAAAGATTATTTAGGAAAAAAAGTTGTATTATATTTTTATCCTAAAGATATGACTTCCGGCTGTACTGCCGAAGCATGTGATTTTAGGGATGCTATGCCTGAATTTAAAAAATTGGATGCCGTTGTTTTAGGTGTAAGTCCTGATCCGGTTTCATCACATTTAAAGTTTGCCGGCAAATATGATCTGAATTTTCCTCTGCTAAGTGACGTTGATAAAAAGGTTGTTGAAAAATACGGAGTCTGGCAGGAAAAAAGTATGTATGGCAAAAAATATATGGGAGTTGTCAGAACTACATTTATTATTGATGAAGCGGGTAAAATTCGGGAAATATTTCCTAAGGTAAAAGTAAAGGGTCATGTTGAAGAAGTTAAAAAAGCATTGAAGGACTAAATGGTCTACGTTACTAGAAGAGAAGTTTTTAGTGCATCCCATAGATTGCATAACGAGAATTTAAGTGATGCTGAAAACGAAGCTATATTTGATAAGTGCAATAATTATTATGGACATGGACATAATTACGTATTGGAAGTTGTTGTTGCGGGGGAGGTCGATCCGGAAACCGGATATGTAATTGACCTGAAAAAATTGAAAAATATTATTAAAGAAAATGTGATAAGAAAAGTAGACCACAAACATCTTAACTACGACGTAGATTTTATGAAAAATGTAATTCCCACAGCGGAAAATATTGCAATTGGAATTTGGAATCAGCTTGCCGATAAAATTCCCAGCGGCAAATTGTATTCTGTCAAACTGTTCGAAACTGAGAACAACTATGTTGAATATAAAGGAGCTTAGGAAGAGTTGAACCTAGAAAGTGTTGCCGAGAGTGTCTCCAATATTTTGGAAGAAATAGGGGAGGATAAGAATAGACAAGGATTGCAGAAAACTCCCGAAAGAGTAGCTAAGGCTTATGAGTTCCTCACGGAGGGCTATCATCAGGACATTGAAAAATTAATTAACGGCGCCATATTCGAAGAAAAATATGACGAGATGGTGATAGTTAAGGATATCGATTTTTACAGTTTATGCGAACATCACATGCTTCCGTTTTTCGGTAAGTTCCATATTGCATATATTCCCGACGGAAAGATTGTTGGGCTTAGCAAAATTCCCCGTATTGTTGATACTTTTGCTAAGAGGCTGCAAGTGCAGGAAAGAATGACACAGGAAATAGCCGATACACTTGAAAAATATCTTTCTCCCCGCGGTGTTGCCGTAGTTGCAGAAGGCTATCATATGTGTATGATGATGCGCGGTGTTCAGAAGCAAAATTCAATTACCACTACCAGCGCGATGCATGGAATATTCAAAGAGGATGCACGCACCAGGGCTGAATTTCTTAACTTATTATCGCACAGAAGAATATGACCGAAGAAAAACGAAATAAAATAGTTTGGATAACCGGAGCGAGTTCCGGAATTGGTAAATCGATTGCCTCGGAATTTGTAAAAAACGGAATTAGAGTTGCAGCCACTGCCCGCCGTGAAGAAAATCTCAACAGAATAAAAGACGAGCTTACTGAAAATAAAGATCTGTTTGAGATTTACCCGGGAGACATTACCGATCTCTCTGCTATCACAAAAACATACTCTAAAATTATTAAACGCAATAAAATAGATGCAATTATTAATAATGCCGGTGTAACCACATTTAAGTCAGTTGGTGAAACCTCTTTTGATGAAGT
>JAENZU010000156.1 GCA_016841125.1 Melioribacter sp.
TGATAGTTTATCTTAAAAATGGGATAATACTTTCAGCAAATTTCAGTAAAATATTTCCGATAAAACCGTCGCAGACTACCATATCAACGGTGCCTTTAAAAATATCTTTTCCCTCAACATTACCATAAAAATTTAATTCAGTTTGAGAAAGAAGATCAGCTGTTTCGGTCGTAAGTTTGTATCCCTTACTTCTTTCCGCACCAACATTGAGCAAACCAATTTTGGGCTTTTCAATTCCATAAATTTCTTCAATAAAAATTGAACCGAGTAAAGCAAACCCTCTCAGGTGAATAGGCTTTGAGTCGACAAAAGCACCAACATCGGCAACAAAAGTAAAAGTGCCTTTTTCATTTGGAAACCCTGCCATAATAGTTGGTCGTGCAACACCGGGGATTCTGCCAATTTCCAAAGTAGCAACAGCACTAACAGCGCCAGTGTTTCCTGCGCTTACAAATGCATCGGCTTTACCATCTTTAACATAACCGGCACCAACAACAATAGAAGAATCTCTTTTGGATTTTAGAGCCACCATAGGGCTATCGCTCATGCCAATTACTTGAGTGCAATGAATAATATTCTCTTCATCGAACTGAAGGTTATTTTCTTTTAACGTTTTAAGAATAATCTTTTTATCACCGGTTAAGAGAATGTTAATTTCCCTATCCTCTTTTAATGCTTCAACAGCACCAATTAATTCATTGAGAGGCGAAAAATCGCCCCCCATTGCATCAACAATAATTGTGCATTTGGAGTTATCCAAAATTTAAAACCATAAGTTAATTTATGATTCAGGAACAAACATTGAGCGTCCGGCGTATTGACCGCAATTTGGGCAGGCTCGGTGACTTAATTTTATTTCAGCGCAATTGCTGCAGCGGGTTAATGAAGGAACACTTCCTTTGTAGTGAGTTCTTCTTTTATCTCTTCTACTTTTAGAAATTTTCCGCTTCGGATGTGCCATTTTAAATTTACCTTAATTTTAATTATTATAATTTATCTTTCAATTTCAACAACGGTTCCCAAATGGGATTTATTTCATCGATCTCACAATTACATTCAGATTCATTTAAATTGTTTCCACATTTTGGGCAAAGTCCTTTACACTCTTCGCTGCAGAGTAATTTCATAGGTGTTGCCAGCATTGTGTAATCAATTACATCTGCGGTAATATCAATTTTATCATCGTTGGGACTTAAACTATAAACGTTATCGTCTTCCAAATCGTTTTTATCCTCAAACAGATAAATTAATTGAAATGAGGTATTAATAGCAGAATTAAAACTCGTAAGACATCTGTCGCATTCAAATTTTGCATTAACCGTTAATTCACAGTTAAGCGTAATTTGATTATGAGTTTTATCCATTTTACAATTTGCAAGAACATTACCAAAAAACCTTTCGTCAAGTCCAACTTTACCAGCATCCTTAGTTAATTCAATAAAATGAATGCCGTCATCGTAATTCGTAAATTTTATTTTCATGGGTTTCTTACAAAAATATATCTATGAAATATAATTATTCAATTTTTGATAATCAAGAAATGAGACAATACAAATTTTTTAATAAAAGAGCATTATTCTTTGAGTTTCAAAAAAATGAATTAACCTAAAAGAAGTTATATTGTCAAGTTAAAATAATTTGCAAGAGAAACCGGTCAAGTTTATATTTATGTTTCAAATTTGCGCCCGTAGCTCAATTGGACAGAGCATTTGACTTCGGATCAAAGGGTTGGGGGTTCGAGTCCTCCCGGGCGTACAAATTACTTCAAATCTCAAAGGGATATTTTGCTTTTTAATGAATCTGTTTACAAGTTCATGTATGCTGCACTTAATGAAGCTGAAAGAGCACTGGAAATGGATGAAGTCCCTATCGGTGCTGTTATTGTTCACAATAATAAAATTATCGGAAAAGGATTTAATCAAACAGAATCCTTAGTTGACCCAACTGCCCACGCCGAAATGATCGCAATCACTGCAGCATCCAACCATCTTCAGAAAAAATATTTGACTGAATGTGATATATATGTAACCGCAGAACCGTGTGTAATGTGCGCCGGAGCAATTTTGCTAGCGCGAATATCGAATGTCTATTTCGGTGCTTACGAGCCTAAGTTTGGTGCCGCCGGATCATTATTTAATTTGCTGGATAGCGGTAAATATAATCATAAGCCTGAAGTTTATTCCGGAATTTATCAAGATGAATCTATATCTCTGCTAAAAAATTATTTCGCAAAAAAAAGAAATTGATCTGAATTAAATAGCTAAACAGTCCAATCTTAGTTGGATTTTATCAGTAAGAATAATTAAGTTTTCAATTACCTTTATTCATAAAACTTCATAAGGTCAAGAATGAAAATCCTAATTTTTGGTGCACCCGGTGTCGGGAAAGGAACTCAAGCAAAAATTCTATCGAAAAAGTTACATATTCCCCACATATCTACAGGTGATATTTTGAGAGCGGCAGCAAACAGTAAAACCGAACTTGGTTTAAAAGCCAAGGCAATAATGGACGCCGGCGAACTTGTACCGGACGATGTTATGGGAGGAATAATTAAAGAAACACTTAATGATGAAAAAACACGCAGCGGATTTATTTTGGATGGTTTTCCGCGCACAATTGAACAGGCAGAAATATTAAATAAGGTTTTAAACGAACTGGGTGAAAACCACTTGATACTTATTTCAATTGCAGCCGATGATGAATTGATAATTAACAGACTCTCGGAGAGACGGGAATGCACGGTCTGCCACACAATTGTAAATTTAATTTTTTTGAATGATGAGAATGTGTGCCCTAATTGCGGATCGAAGGATACATTCATTAAAAGAAAAGATGACGATGCAGATGTAATTAAAAACAGACTTAAAGTTTTCCACCGCAATACAGCGCCGGTATTGTCGTTTTATGAAGACAAAGCTAAATTGATAAATGTTGACGGCACCAAACCTGTGGAACAGGTAACCGACGATATATTGAACCAGCTTAATTTGAACTAGTTTTTTTTAAAGTTACTTGAGCCACTTTTCCGCTGTCGAGTTTCATTATTCGCGAATCTGCCATTTTTACTAAACCGTAATTATGCGTGGCAAATAATACAGCCGTCCCGCTTTTATTAATCTTACTGAGTGTGTTGACAATTTCATTTTGTGTTTCGGGATCTAAATTTCCTGTTGGTTCATCCGCTAATAAAAGCAAGGGGTCATTAAGAATTGCCCGCGCAATTGCAATCCTCTGTTTTTCACCCCCCGACAATTGATGAGGCATGTTCTGCTGTTTGTGCGAAAGTCCCATCTCAGACAACACGTGATAAACTTTCTTTTTAATTTCCTTTTTTTTGGTTCCGGTAACCTGCAGCACAAAAGCAAGATTATCATAAACGCTGCGGTCTTCCAGTAATCTGAAATCCTGAAAAACAATTCCGATTTTTCTTCTTAACAGCGGAAGATCTCTTTTCTTAACTGAGGAGGAATCGAATCCATTAAATATCACTTTACCCGTTTGCGGTAATAAGTTCATGTAAATCATTTGAAGCAAAGTGGTTTTTCCGCATCCGCTTTTACCAATTAAAAAAACAAATTCGCCTTCCTTTACATGAAAATCTAATCCATCGAGAACGGGCTGATTAAGGTATGAAAAAGATACATCTTCAAATTTCAGCATAGTTTAATTCTTTTTTTGTAAAATAAATTGAGCGCGTCCGGTATTACTGTCTGCTTTATTGAAAGTAAAAGTTTCAAAGCAACTATTTACAATAAAACCATTTCTTTCTGCCGAATCAAAATAATATTCATAATCGAAAATTTTTTGATAATGCTTTTCTTCCACAATTGTTCCATCAGCAAGTTTAATTCGGAAAATATTTCTATGAATTTGTTCATCTAAAAAAAAAATACTTTTCTGAATATACTTCATTCCTTTGAACAAACCCTTTCTGTTCAACTTTTTTTCAAAATGTAGACTGTTATTTTTTAAAGATACGTCGAATGTAAAATATCCGTTTGGCAGTAAACAATCGGAAACACTCCGCAGCATTTTTTCAAAATCAGATTCTTCAACAAGATAATTTACACTATCAAAAGTAGAAAAAATAAATGTAAATTTTTGCTGAAATGGAAGTGCTGTCATATTGCAGCAAATTCGCGGTATATTATTAAAATCACAATGAGATAACATTTGTGATGATAAATCGGAGATTATTAAATGGTCCACATGTTCATTCAGATGAAAAGCCAACTTGCCGTTCCCTGCAGCTAATTCTAAAACTTTAGAGTTTTTTATTTCAAGATGCTCAATTATTTTTTTTATATACCCAGCCCAATCTTTATAATCTATATATTTCATCAAGTGTTCATATATATCTGCAAGATGGTTATAGTTGCTCCTTTTCATTTAAATGCTTTTCGATTTCTATAAATTTTTTCTCCCCATTTTACAGCTTCTGCCATACTGCTGCAATCGGCTTTATTTTTCCAAGCTATGTCGAATGCAGTTCCATGATCGGGTGAAGTTCGTATGAAAGGTAAACCGGCGGTGAAGTTAACGCCTCTATTAAAATTCATCATTTTAAATGGAATCAAAACTTGATCGTGATACATACCCAGCACTGCATCAAATTCTTTGTAGGAGTGATTGGCAAAAAATGCGTCGGGAACAAAGGGTCCGCAAATTCCTTTGTCTTTAAATTGTTTTAGAACCGGACTAATTATTTTATCTTCTTCATCACCAATATTCCCCATCTCACCAGCATGCGGATTCAACCCAAGCACTGCAATCTTCGGCTTTTTTATTCCGAAATCTTTGGAGAGACTTTCATACAAAATTGAAATTTTTTCACTCAGTATTCTTGAGGAAAGATTTTTACTAATATTTTTAACGGGGATATGAATGGTAGCCAAACTGGCAATCAATTTTGATGAGAGGAAGACCATCAAGAATTTACTTGTTCCGGCGTGCGAAGCTAAATATTCTGTATGTCCCGGAAAATTAAATCCTGCTTTCTGAATTGAATATTTGGATATTGGAGCCGTTACAATTATATCGGCTAATTTATTATCAATTAAATCTACAGCGGCGGCAAGTGATTGGATACTTTTGCCTCCAGCAGCTTTTGTGATTTTACCCTGCTGATAATTGATGTTTCCTAAATTTATTAAATTAACAAAGCCATGCTCCCCTTCTTCAAGATTTTGTTTTTTCAATACTTTGAACGGGATATTTAGATTGGTGAGTTCACATGCATCTTTAAAAACATTTAATGGGCATACAAAATAAACAAGTCTTTTATTTGATTTAATTATTTTATGAAATGTTTTAACACAGATCTCCGGACCAATTCCATTTACATCGCCGCAAGTAAAGACTAATCTTATCATGCTACTCCATCAAAGTATAATTACCCAAACCACCGGAATCTTTGAAATAGAACTCTTTGTTCAACTTTTTATAAATCCATAATTCAATAATTTGATTTTGTTCAGGATAAGATCTCTCAATTTTATCCGGCTCTCCAAATTTGAGGTAGACCAATCCCCTGTCTGTATAAACGCCATTGGAATTATTTGCCGTCGAAAATTTTTTTGCAGCGTAATCTGCACGCAGATAAAATTCATTCATCAATTCATTAAACACAGTTGATTTGTTGGGATCTTTATCCTCCCAAAAATCGAACAACTTTTCATCGTATTCATCGGAATCGTAAGAATAAATTTTTTCAATTTCTTCATTATTGAATATTTTTTCAGTTAAATCGAGAGCGAAATCAATATTGCGAAGTGAAATCGGCTTATTAATCCAAACAACATTCAAATCGAATTTTTTAGAGTTAGTGCCATTACTGATTTCAATTTCGAAAGGACCTTCTCTTAACTTTCTAGTAAATCCATCCAACAGAAAAAAACCGGCAATGTTTGAAAGTCCGTTTTTGTGGAAAACTATTTGATCATCGCAAACATCAATTAAGGACGAAACATTTTTTGATTTGGAAAATGAACCTTCAAAAATATTTTTTTTATTTTGGGTGATTGATATTTGAATTTCCGAAACCGAAGTATCTTTTGCAATTAGAACCAAATTAAATTCATTTGGCGAAAAAGGAATTGCACCTTCAAAATTTACCAGTCTATAACCATCATTGTCTTTGCAAGAAACCATTTCCGGGTAAACCGGTATAGGATCAACGTAATTCAAACTGTCTATTGAAGGAATAGTTACACTTATTGGTTCCAATCTAACTGACCTGTCGGAATTGTTGTCTGAAAGCGATGGAGTAATCTCAAAATTACCTTTTGGTAAAGGAAATTCTACCACTCCTTCGATAAAATTTCCGGGAGCATCAGTCAAATGATAATCTGAAGTTGTCACCGATTTTCTTGAACTCTGCCGACCCGCAATATTTCCATCGAGTGATGCCTCAAACATAACATTCACTCCGGCATCATATTTATTGCCGTTTTTAACAAACACCAAATTCGAATACGGAATTCGGTAAGAAATATAAACTGCAAAAAAAGAATCAGCCGGCATTACGTGGCTCTCAAGAAAAATAGGTGCCCTTGGTTTAGGCTGTGAATTAACAACAGAAACAATTGCAATCAGAATTGAAAACAGTATACTTTTCAAAATAACACCATTATTGTTCTATAATATTCAATGGTATCAAATATATAAGATTAAAACAAAAAATCTGCATAAATTACTAGGTATGCACCAACTTTGGTATTAGCTATTCATATTAGTAAGGAACTGCTTGTTGTTTTTTGTGCCTCTCATTTTATCAAGCAAAAATTCCATAGCTTCTATCGAATCGAAGTCGCTTAATATTTTTCTGAGAATCCAAACCTTGTTAAGTTCATCTTCTTTCATCAAGAGCTCTTCCTTACGGGTTCCCGATCTGTTTACATCAATTGCCGGGAAAACTCTTCTATCGGAAAGATCCCGGTCGAGAGCAAGTTCCATGTTACCTGTTCCTTTGAATTCCTCAAAAATAACTTCATCCATTCTGCTGCCGGTTTCAATCAATGCGGTTGCAATAATAGTTAAGCTGCCGCCATCTTCAGTATTACGCGCTGCGCCAAAAAATCTTTTCGGTTTATGAAGTGCATTGGAATCCACACCGCCGGAAAGTATTCTACCGCTATGAGGAATAACTGTATTATGAGCACGAGCCAAACGGGTAATAGAATCGAGCAGTATTACAACATCATCACCGGCTTCTGTCATTCTTTTAGCTTTCTCAATAACCATATTTGCAACCTGAACATGCCGGTCGGCAGGTTCATCAAAAGTAGAACTAATTACTTCAGCTTGAACTGAACGCTGCATATCGGTAACTTCCTCAGGGCGTTCGTCAATCAATAGCATAATTAATTTTACTTCCGGGTGGTTACGTGCAATTGAATTAGCTAATTTCTGAAGTAAAATTGTTTTACCGCTTTTAGGAGGGGAAACAATTAAACCTCTCTGCCCTTTCCCGATCGGGGCCAAAAGATCCATTATCCT
>JAENZU010000157.1 GCA_016841125.1 Melioribacter sp.
AGGAAGCGAATATTTTTTAGGGTCAATTTTAATTCCGCCTTTGGCGCCGCCGAAAGGAACGTCAACAACTGCACATTTGTATGTCATCAAAGATGCTAATGCCATTACTTCATCCTGATCAACAGAGAGGCTGTACCTTATTCCGCCCTTAACAGGACTTTTATGATGACTGTGTTCGACTCTATATGCTTCTATTACTTCATAATTTTTGTCGCCAATACGAATTGGGAAACGCATTCTGTAAACACTATTGCAAAATTTTATTTGCTCAAGTAAACCTTTGGGCCATTTAGTGTGTCCTGCTGCATTATCAAAAAATCCAAGCACGTTCTCGAAAAAACTTGTATGCACGATTTTTTTCTTGGCTGGCATTTTTATCTCCGCTATTGATTCTTGATTTATTAATTAGAAATATTCTTTCAATATCTTTCAAATTAGTTATTTGCAAAAAGTTTAGCAAATCCTATTAAAATTTTATGGATTTATCTGCCGACATATTTCTTTAAAACTACTAATTCTGTTGAGCTATCTATCATCTCTCCGCATTTTTCACAGACAAAATCTACTCTTATGGGGCGGGCACTCATGCCGATAGAAAATAAAACCCATCCCCAACCGGAATAATGACACTTAGGTTTGATCATCGAATGAGATTTATCGTAACCGCATGAGCACTTTTTTTCTATTTTTTTAGAATCCACTTATGTTTACCTGATTAAATATTTATTTTAAATGAAAATTTAATTTTGATGCGTCTAATTTACGAATCTTAATTCACATATTGGAGAATCCTAATGAAGAAACTAATTGTTTTGGTAATTATATTTTCATTTCAATTCTTAACCGCACAAAACAAAACTTACTTTGTATCCGACCCGACTATTTCACCCAACTCTGATTTCGTTGTATTTGAATATGAAGGTGATCTTTGGAAAGTTCCTGCCGATGGCGGAACAGCGTTAAGGATAACCGGTATGGAGGGTGAAGAATCAAACCCGGTATTTTCTCTGGACGGCAAATGGAACGCTTGAAGCGGTCGTGTAGAAGGCAATTCCAACATCTATATTTTACCTGTAAACGGAGGACAAATTAAGCAGCTAACATTTAATGATGCATCAGATGCTGCCCAAAGCTGGTCATGGGATTCCCAGTTTGTATTTTTTATATCGAACAGATACAACCGAAGCAGTGCTTATCGGGTTTCTATTAATGGAGGTACGCCAGTAAGAATGTTTGATCACTATTTTAACAGAATTTTCAATTTTGCTGCTCATCCGAAAACCGGCGAGTACTATTTTAATGAATCATACGAAAGTTATTTATCGGCAAATAGAAAAAGATATAAAGGGGATTTCAATCCGGATATAAAATCATATAATCCCGATACAAAGGAATTTAAAGTTTATACCGATTATATCGGAAAGGACATGATGCCCACAATAGACCGCGCGGGTAATGTCTATTTTATATCGGATGAATTCAACGATGAATATAATTTATACACATTTGAAAATGGATCTAAAAAAAGACTAAGCGATTTTACTACATCCATCATGCATCCCAGAGTAAGTGCCGACGGTAAGAAAGTAGTCTTCGAAAAGGATTATCAAATCTATATTTATGATGTTGCTGCAGGCAGCAGTAAAGTGCTGGACATTTCCCTGTTTGATATTAATACACTGCCTATTGCGAAAAAATTTGATGTGAGCAGTGAGATTACAAATTTCAATATTTCGCCTGATAATAAAAAGATTGTTTTTGTTTCCCGAGGCGAACTTTTTGTGTCGGATATCGAAGGGAAGTTTATTAAACATTTGAAAACCAATCCAAATGAGCGCGTAGTTGAAGTTGTCTGGCTAAAGGACAATCGGACAATTCTGTTCAATCAAACGGTTAAAGGCTACCTTAATTTATTTACAATAAAAGCAGACGGCAGCGAAGGTGAAAAGCAAATTACTTTTGAAAACCGGAGTAATAGAGAAATTCAAGTGAACGGCGACATGAGTAAAGTTTCATATTTCAGCGGACGTAATAAGTTAATGATGCTCGATCTCGCAAAAATGGAAAGTGAACTTTTAGTTGAGGATGAGTTTTGGGCGCTTTATGATTCACCGGCTTATTTTTCACCTGACGATAAATACTTACTATATAATGCTTTCAGAGATTTCGAAGAAGATATTTTTGTTTACGATTTTGAGCAGAAAAAATCGTTCAATATTACAAAAACCGGCGTCGATGAAACAGATCCCTACTGGTCTCCCGACGGGAAATATATATACTTCACGACAGATAGGTACAATCCCTCGTATCCGGGCGGCGGAAAGGATTACGATATTTACCGCATTGCCTTGACTAATTTTGACAAAGAGTTTAGAGCAGATAAGTATGCAGAGCTTTTCAAAGAGGAAGAAAAAAAGGATGACGACGAAAAAGATAAAGAGGATGAAAAGAAAAAGGATGAAGAAAAAGAAAAAGTAGAAGTAAAAATAGATTTTGAAGGGATTAAAGATAGATGGGAAATTGTATCGGCTTATCCGGGCAATCAGCTTAATCCGCATGTATTTAAGGAGAAGGATGATACAATAGTACTTTTCACTTCCAAGCACGACGGACCTAAATATTCAATTTGGAAGCGGGTCTATAAACCGTTCGACACAGATGAGTTTAAGAAAATAGAGGGAGCGAATACAAGTTCAATTTTTCTCTCTAAAGCTAAGGATAATTATTATGTGCTATTCGGCGGAGATATTTACACTCTCGATTTATCCGGAAACAAAACTAAAAAGATATCTATCAGCTATGACTTTGAAAGAAATATGAAAGAAGAATTTTCTCAAATGTTTTATGAAACATGGGCAAACATTGAAGAGAATTATTACGACGGTAATTTTCACGGCGTAAATTGGGAAAATATTCGTGATCGCTATTCGGAGTTTTTACCCTACTTGCGGAGCCGGGCAAATTTTAGAACTCTATTAAATGATATGCTTGGAGAATTAAATTCTTCTCATCAAGGTTTTAGTTCGTCCGGCAAGGAGGAAGACATTTTCTACGATAACAAAACCGCAGTTACCGGAATTATATTTAAAAACGATAACCCTTATACTGTTGAACGAATCGTAAAAGAATCCACCGTAGATAAGGAAGGAAAAGATATTAAAGAAGGTGATGTATTGACGGCGGTGAATGGTGTTAAGATAGATAATGGAATGAACAGAGAGTATTATTTTACAAACGCATCTGTTCCCGATGAAATGGTCTTGACATTCAATAGAAATGGAAAGGAAATAGAAGTTTTAATTCATCCGCAAACGCGCAGCCAACTTGATAACAATCTTTATGACGAATGGGAAAGAACTGCTCAAAAGAGAGTTGATGATAAAGGAAGAAAACGAATTGCTTATATCCACATGAAAGATATGGGTGAAACCGAGCTGAATAAATTTATAATTGAGATGACAAATGAAGCCCATTACCGGGATGCACTAATTTTGGATTTGCGCTATAACCGCGGCGGCAATGTGCATGATGACGTCCTCCAGTTCTTGAGTCAGAAGCCCTACACAAAATGGAAATACCGTGGAGGCGAATTTGCACCGCAGCCAAATTTTGCGCCGGCAGCAAAGCCGATTGTATTATTGATCAATGAGGTGTCGTTAAGTGATGCTGAAATGACCGCCGCAGGATTTAAAGAATTGAAACTAGGAACTATCATCGGAACGGAAACTTATAGATGGTTGATATTTACTTCGGGTAAAACACTAGTTGACGGATCGTTCCACCGCATGCCTTCTTGGGGATGCTACACTCTGGATGGTGAAAACATTGAAATGAATGGGGTAAAACCGGATATATATATTAATAACACTTTCAAAGATAGATTAGAAGAGAATGACCCGCAGCTAGATAAAGCTGTAGAAGTTATTTTGAATCAGTTGAAATAATTAATTATTGAGGTTGTCTCAAATGTTTAATAAACTGTTAAAACGGTTATTAATAGTTTTAATTTTCGCTCGTATTCCCACATTTGAAAATGTGGGTTAATACTAAAGAAGTTTTTTGAGACAGCCTCTTTTATTTTGAAGGAATTGCGTTTAAACTCCAATCATAATCTAAAAATTCGATTTCCCAATCGTTTAAATTTTTAAGAATACTCATCGATAAAGATTCCGGCAGATACTGGGCAATACACATTAGTACATCATTTTCACCGTCACCGAAATCTTCTTCGTACCAATCAAATATTTTAGAGATGATTGCTTTTCGATTTATGAGATCGAACTGATTTTTTGATTTATCGTTAAGAAATGAATTTGCCTGCTCAATTAATTGGGCATTCAGAGTGTGACCTCTGTAAGCCTCGTTTCTAAGCGGGGGACAGCTAACTGCGGCACATACAAGTGCAAAATGAATTTTAGGTTCGTCAAACTTTTTGCGAATAATCTCATGCTCAATATCATTCAGCGAAAATTCTTTGCCATTAATTACTACAAGTTCTTTATCCCAAACCGTATTTGAAAAAACATAAGCCAGAATTTTTCCACCGCTGTGAAGATCTTCTATTGACTCAATCGGATAATTCTCAGCAACCACACTTAAAGTATATGCGTTGTAAACATTTATCCAAAAGGCAAGTTCTTCATTTTGATCCTTGAATTTTGCGGGATCAAATTTGGAAACAATCTCCAAATATTCATTTAGTCTAGAATTTCCAATTAAATTTTGATAATCAACCAAACCCCCATGGACATTAGCTTTGAGAATTTCATCAAATAATGAATGGTCAAATTGATTTGTCTGCGCGCTTATTGAGATTGCAAAAAGCAGGTATATAATACGATTAACTATTTTCATCAAATTAATAAATGGCTTTAATTTTTAATTTAAGATCTTTATTTCCCCCGTCCGCTGCAAGCCATTTATCGAGGTCTTCCTTTAAATCAATATCTAATTTTTCCTTCAGCAAACAGTAATTTAATTGAAGATACTCCAATCTCTCTCTGGTTTTTTCATAGACTTTATTCGTGCTGTATTCTATGTCTTTAAATATTTCTGGATAGAACTTTTTGGTACCCAGCAAATAATAACCTCCGTCAGGCGAGGGACCTATAACCGCATCGTGAGTTGACAGCATTTCAAATGCGTGCAATAAATCTGAGTGAGTATGCCCGGGTACATCTGTTCCGATTATAATTACTTTTTCGTATTCCAAATTGAAAATCTCATGGAATGAAGCTGCCATTTTTTCACCCAGGTCTTTACCTTTCTGCGCCGCATAATTAAAGGCATCGCCTGCCCACTCCCTTACTTTGGATTCATGTTTTCCGTCTTCGAAAAATAAAAATGTGTCTATTGAATCACGTTTGAGTTTGCTTGATTCCGATAAAATATGCTCGGTACAAAGCTTGTAAAAATCAGCGGCAAATTCTTTGCTGGTTTCTTCAGCTAGTCTGGTTTTAACCCTGCCCGGTTCAGGATATTTCAAAAATACGATCAATGCAGATTTCATGAATAATACTCACTGTGAATTTTGTGCGCGTCACCAAACATTAAATAACGGCAGATATAAGTCGCATTCATTAATTGATTTTTTATCATCCCGTTTTGAGTAAATTTTCTAGCAGAGGTAATTGAATACTCAGGCAGCTTTCGAATTCCTCCCGTCTTTCTTACACGGCGCAGAAACTCAACATCTTCGAGTATCGGAATTTCTGCAAACTTACCAATTGAATTGAAAAAATCTTTTCTTACAATTATTGTTTGATCCCCGAAAGATGTAAACATTGTTTCAAATTTTGAAAACCAGGAATAAATTTTTAGAATTGAATTATCAATATCAAATTTGGTTTTGAACACCGCGCAGTTACAATCAGGATCAGTAAAATATTCACTAATTATTTCAAAAGCGTTGGGCGGTAAAATAGAATCGGCGTGAAGAAAAATCAGAATATCCCCGCTTGCGCTTGAGGCACCCTTATTCAGTTGTATTCCCCTGCTCCTCTCCGTTGCAAAAAGCTTAACCGGGTAACTCGACACAATATTTCTAGTGCTATCAAAACTGCCGCCATCAACGACAATTATTTCAATGTTATTATCGAATTGCAGAATCGACGAAAGGCAACTGCCGATAATCTTTTCTTCATTGAATGTCGGTATAATAATAGAATATTTCTGCATATATTTTTACTAAACAAAAAAATTGGTAATTGAGTTTAACCGGAGTGTAAAAATTTATTTTTTAAATTTAAAAGCGTATGAAAAGATTGTGCTTAGAATGATAATGCTTGCCATTACAGTCCCTTTAATAGTGCCGGTAACTTTGGATTTTCCTATGCGCTTTCTGTATTTGACCGGTATCTCAATAATTTTCATTTTCTTCTGTGCAGCTTTTATCTGCATCTCCACCGTCCAACCGTACCATTTATCATTCATATTTAATTCAAGAAGTTTATCAAATTTGATAGCTCGGAAAGGACCCAAGTCTGTGTACTTTACTTTCCAAAAGAAATTAATAAGGACACCTGCAATAGTATTACCAATACGTGATTGAAATGGAAGCGCCCCTTTCTCACTTTTTCCCACTATGCGGCTGCCTATTACAAAATCATAATTTTCATTTTTTATTCTATCGATAAAATCATAAGTCTCTTCGGGGTAGTCGCTGTAGTCGCCGTCTAAAAAAACAATTATATCAAAATTTTTATTTTTACAATATTCAATTCCCTTTAAGCATGCAGCACCGTAGCCCTGCATCTCTTCAAAAAGAACTGTCGCACCGGCAAGCACAGCAGCTTCGGCTGTCCTGTCGCTCGAATTATTATTTACAACAATAATTTCAGATATAACAGACGGAATATCACGAATGACTTTCGCGATTGATTTCTCCTCATTATATGCAGGTATAATTGCCGCGACTCTCATAATTAGTAAGCTAAGATATGACTATCGAATGCTTTTAGCTCCACAAATAGTCCCGTGCTTAGAGTTTCTTCAGCAGACCTTATAAAATTTTCATCGTTCAATAGATCTTTAATTCGGAACTCTTCCGGGTATCCTTTCACATCCAATTTAACTCGGCACTGTGATTTTACGTTGGAATAATTAACAATTACCAAACACTTCTCATGCGCCAGTTTCCATTGCCATGCAATTACATTTTTTGAAGTTTCGTTATTATCCCAGGCCGGGAGAACATCAATAAGATTCCACTCCCCCTTCAGAAAAATTTCATCGCTGGTAATATTCATCAGTTTTTGATAAAAATCATAAATGCATTTATTCTCCGCCTCAATAGGCTCACGCCCAAGCTGGACCGGCAGCTTAATTTTCTTTCCCTCAAACTGACCATCGTGATAGAGTCGTAATCCTCTAATCGTACTAATTATTACGGCTGCGGCTTTCGATTTTTCTTTGCCGAAATTGGTTATCGCTCTTTTTTCATC
>JAENZU010000158.1:0-3238 GCA_016841125.1 Melioribacter sp.
TGTATCAGGAAGGTTTCCGCTGGTGGAACATCGGATATTCCACTGCCATTGCGTTTTCATTGTTCGTTATTATTTTAATCGCTACAATTATTCAGTTCAAATTTCAGAAACTGAGAGAGTAAAGTGAAAAAAATAATTGTAAATATTTTTGCATTACTTCTTGGTGTGGTAACAATTCTTCCATTTTTGTGGATGATATCCGCGTCACTTATGCCAACGGGATCTGCAAATGTTTTTCCGCCTAAATTCTTTCCTGAGAGAATCGATTTTTCTCACTACATAAATCTGCTCACAAGAATGAACCTGGCGGATTCTCTATTTAATAGTTTATTTGTGTCTCTTGGCGTTACCTTATTTTCTCTGGTATTAAATTCAATGTCGGGATACGCATTTGCAAAATTCAGGTTTTCTGGAAAAAAACGTCTCTTCAATTTTCTTTTAAGTTCAATGGTAATTCCAGCGCAGGTTGCAATGCTTCCTCTTTTTCTTTTACTTAAAAACTTAGGATTGATTAATAGCTATTGGGCAGTTATAGTTCCCGGAATGGCAAGTATATTTGGGATATTTCTAATAAGGCAGTTCACATATTCAATTTCGGATAGTTTAATAGAGGCAGCAAAGATGGATGGCGCAAACGAATTCCAAATTTACCTGAGAATAATTTTACCGCTTTGCAAGCCGATTCTTGTCACTCTTGGATTATTTACATTTATGGGTACATGGAATGATTTTTTATGGCCGCTGATTGTAATGACAGACTCGAGCATGTACACAATGCCGGTTGCCCTTGCCAATATGATGGGTGAGCATGTTCAGGATACAGAATTGATGATGGCTGGTTCGGTAATAACTATAATTCCTGTATTATTAGTTTTTCTTGCACTGCAGAAATTTTACATTCGCGGCATTATGATGGGAAGTGTGAAAGGATGAGAAAGTATCTCCGTCTATTTTTAATCTACTCTTTGGTCTCAATATTTTTAAATTGTGGAATATATCCGCAAGAATTATCTCAGCCAATTGCCGAAATTGGAAACTACTCGATTACTGCGGAAGAGTTTCAACTCAGATTTCAGTTCAGCGCCAATTTTATTAAGAAAGGAAACGAATTAGATTCCGTAAAAAAAAACTTTTTGTATTCACTAATTGCCGAAAAATTATGGGCGCTTAAAGCAAGAGAAAAGGGATTAGATACCCTGGAAAGTACACGCTCATCCATCGAGTCTCTTAAAAAACTATTTATTCGTGATGAGTTATACAAGCAGGAGGTTGAAAATAAAATTGTCATTTCAGAAGATGAACTCCGGCACGGAAAAGAAAAGTTTAGGAAGAAATATTTTGTAAATATTATTTCATCTGTCGATTCAACCGAGATTTATACAATTTATCATAAGCTGAAATCCGGTGAAGACTTCGATTCACTTTTATCTACAAGACCGGAATCAATAAATCAGAAAAAATATTTGACTGTTACTCTTGGTAGTTTTGAAGATGAAACTGCAGAAGATTCTGTATTTAAAATGCAGTCCAGCTCTTATACACGCCCTTTGAAAACAAGACTTGGCTGGATAATTGTCAAAGTTACTGGAATTTCGGAAAATGAGGAAGCGAGAGTTGAAGAGAGCGTGCTGATGAATAAAGTTTATTCGGTAATTAAAAAACGGAAAGAAAATAATTTAACCGATAAATTTGTATCGCGAATATTTGCGGATAAAAGTATAACGGCAGACTATTCTATTTTCAATTCTCTATTGAAAAAAATATCCGAACGGCTGAATACATTATCGGTTGATGTAAAGGAGGAAAAGGAATTAATTCTTTCCGAAAAAGATTTAAACGAAATTTTAGCCGAGCTTCCTCAAAAAATGCTTAATTCGGAATTCGTCCATTTTGAATCCAAACCGACGTTAAGAGATTTCATCTATTTCTTAATTTACACGGGATTCAAAACAAATTCCGCAAATGAAAACGTCGTTCGAAATACTTTGAATTATTACGTGAAAAAATTTATCGAGCATGAAGTATTGGCGCAGGAAGGTATTAAAAGAGGTCTTAACAATTCTCAGGTTTTAAAAAATGATTTAGAAAGATGGGAAGATAATTTCTTAGCCCAGCTTTTACTAAACGAAATCTGGAAAAATATTTCAATTACCAATGATGAGTTACAAAATTACTATAACCGAAAATATACTGCCAAAATTCCGACAGAACAGGTAAATATATTGGAGATACTTAATGATAATCTTGAAGTTTTTGAAACTGTATTGAACGAATTGGATAAAGGAGAGAATTTTCGTGATCTCGCTTCAAAATATACTCAGCGCGAATACACAAAAAAAAGCAGGGGTGACTTTGGATTTTTTCCCGCGGCGTCTTCGGGAGAGATAGGAAAAATTGTTTCGAAACTTAAGATCGGTGAGGTTTTCGGACCTGTTAAATTACCTGAAGGATATTCATTAATTAAACTTATAGATAGGCGAGTGTTGGCAGATTCCTCTCGCGCGCTTTTTAACGATCAGAAAGCTGCACTGAAAATTCAATTTAAATATTCCAAATTTGATAAATTAATTGAAGACAGCACTGCATCGTTAGCTGCTCATTATGGAATTTTAGTTAATATGAATGAGTTAGAAAAAGTTGAAGTGATTCCGGTGAATGTTTTTGTAATGCGGTTTATCGGTTTCGGAGGAAAAATTGCAGGCATGCCTGCGGTAATACCAATTTACAATTGGATAGATATGTTAACGCTCCCCAATAATTTACCCTGATAATTTCCAGCAATGTTTTACATAAAGAGGTTTCAAAAATCAAAAATTCTGTTTATTTGAAAGTTCTCTAATGATATTGTTTGTCAAATAAGGAATACATAAAACAAACAGCATTTTCTTGATATCTCTTGAAATTTTAAACGAAGACACTTTTGAATATTTTTACCAAACAGGCAAATAATCAGAATCAATTATATTATAGTATTGAATTGTTGTGGTGTAAGCGGTTCGCTCGTATCCGGACACTTTAAATACCATATCAAAATATGCGGGTATCTTACCCAGCTTTTTAGTGAATAAAGCTTCCAGTTCTTGTATCAAATCCTTGTTCGTTAGGTAATTAACTGCGGCAACAATAGCGGCATTATGAAATGTGATAAACATTATTATTGTGTTGTTTTTTGGTCCGGGAATCTTTCTGAACAAACAATAATCTATATATTCTTTATCGGGACTGCCCGTAACCGTAA
>JAENZU010000158.1:3338-7434 GCA_016841125.1 Melioribacter sp.
TTTCTGAACAAACAATAATCTATATATTCTTTATCGGGACTGCCCGTAACCGTAAGGTTAAATAATGAATCAGTCTGCCGGATTTCAAGAAACGAATTGACATATTTTATTTTATAATTAATGTAATTCTTGTTAATTGTCTGCTTCAGGGCATACAAGTTTCTAAAGGAACCAAGAAAAATAATACCAGACTTTTAAATATCTTTAACATTTACATTCGATGAATAATTGAGTGTGAATTGCTGTTTGGATTTAAGAATTCTTGACATTTTCGGCAATATAGAGACGCTCGGAAACGGAAAGAAAGGATAGGTGGTTAATTCCTTTATATTTCTTTCACTACTTTCGTAATTCAATTTATATTCATCGAACTCTTCAAAAGTGTTGATTTCATGCTTTCTAACAATAAACTCTTCACTAAAAATATTTTCCAGATTAGGATCTTTTACTTTTGGATCTTCGATGGATATTCAATACCAGATGAAACAACAATAGTAAAATGATGTTAAATTAGAATATTAATAGTTGATTAAAAAAAATTAAACTTTGTATCAAAGTATCTATAAAGCTATAACCGAAGTATTACACGGTTGTGGTGTGAGGATCTTATGTTGTAAGTTGAAATTTGACATTAATACTTTATCACCAGTCCAAAGTCATTATTATTAAAATCAATACAGGGTATTTTTAGAACAGCTTCATCGTTTGTCCTTTTAATAAAGGCAAAACCGTTTGTAGGATTAGATAAAATCTTTGGAATATCGTTTCCTTTTATTTCTAAAGTGTGACGAAAATTATTTTTGGTTTCTGATAGACTCATCAAAAAAGTAAAATTTTCTTTTATGCTTGTTGGTGTTAGGGCTGTAGTATCACTCCAATTAACATTTACGGGCATTTCATAAACATCACATTCTAAAGTTATGTCGTCACCTTCGGCTGGTCTATAGTATCCTTGTAAATTGCTGACCGCACTAAAATTATTCCCAATTTTTGCTCCCGCCGGTTGGAACTGCATTAACACTACACTGTCGCTGATAAAAGAGCTTTTAAAATCATCCAAAATACTATAGGTGATTTTGAAATTGTGTTCTATCGAATTACCGGATAATGGCAGTTCGGGAGATCTGTAAGAATTCACTTCGTAAGATTGACTGATAAAATTCACCTGGTACGAACTGTTGAACAGATTATCAAATCTATAACTGCCGTTCGCATCCGTAGTGGTAAATCTATTTTGATTACTACGAACTACTATAAGCCGAACCTCAGCATTTGCTGCTTCAGTCCCGTCTAAAAAGGTCACTTTGCCGTAAATTGATGAGTCGGTTGACTCCGTTCCCGATTCATTATTGCAGCCGAAAAGAATTGTAGTTAAAATCATAAGAATTAATAATCTATTCAACATTTCTGCATTCCCGTTATTTCAAAAAAACATTTATAAAGATACATACTTTAGGAACTATTAAAAAGATGATGCATTCTATTTTATATTAGATCCAGCTTAATTGGCAGTAAGAAGAGGCGGCGAAAATCTAAAAATGTAATTTTTATTAATCAACCGGTAAAGATTCTGACAATATCTTCCAGCGCGCAAAAAATTAGTTATTGTAAGTTTTTGTCTAATTTAATAATTTTGAAATTAGATATGAGTGTCGGTGTTAATGATGAGTTGTGTAATTCTTTTGAAAGGGAAAACTCCAATTACTTAAAGTATAAATCCGTGGGACGGATTATGGGATACGCCATTAAATCATAAAAATAAAATATCACATGAAAAATCTTATCAACAATAAGTACACCATTTTAGGGATAATTGCTGCAATTGCAAATTTTACTTTTTACGGCTGTTATTCATCAAAGCAAATATCTCGTGAAGACACGGGTACTGTTCGGATCACGAAAATTAAATTAGTTGACGGAACCGAAATTGACTTCACTGATGACAAACTTGGATACGCATATTTTTCAAATGATGAAATTGTAAGATTTAAATTAGACGGGGAAGAGGAAATATTTCCATTGAATACAGTGGATAAAATTTATACCGAACAATTTGATGTGTCAAAAACTGTTGTGTTCGGACTTGGGGTTGCGCTGGGTTCATTGTTACTTTTTAGTATCGTCCTTAAAAGTGCACTCGGCGGCAAGGGTTTTGGCGGATAAAATATTGTTAAGAAGATTGTGACGCAATCTGAGGTTAGTCGCCATTTATTTTATTTATGAATCACGAAATATTTGATATTTCTTTGTTGTATTTTAGGCAATACTAATAATGGTGCAACTATTTTTTTCAAATGGAAATGATGCTGATTGAATTTGACAAACATAAAGTAGAACCTGTCACATTGGATGCATAATAAATTAAATTCACATACATTTGGTTACTAAGACAATCAATTCATATCGATATCAAAAATGGACGACGAAGCTAAAAATAATAACGAACAACCGAACAATCCTCTCCACGGGGTAAAATTAACTGATATGTTGGAGCGCTTAGTTGCAGAATATGGTTGGGAAGAGTTGGGGGAGACAATCAGAATACGCTGTTTTATCTATGACCCTTCGATTAAATCGAGCATCAAATTTTTAAGAAAAACGCCCTGGGCAAGGGAAAAGGTAGAATTGCTATATTTGAATTTGATTCGTAATTCAAATAAATAATATTAACCCAGATTGTTCAATAGGGAAATTTATCAATAATGTAATAGCAACCTAACTTGTTAAATGATAAGTATTTAATCCCGACTTAGATTTTCTTGGGCGTGTAAGATTTTCTTATAGTTATATTGTAGTCAAGCCACGCCAGAGGCGTGTAACCCTTAGAAAATATTAGTCGATTTGTCATCCCGACAGCTGTAGGGATGACAAATTTGGGATTAATGAAAGGTGAGATAATTACCTTGAATATTTGGTAGAATTTATAATAATATGTCATCTCTTAAAATAAATCTTTAAAGAAATTTTAGCATCTAAAAGATTTTAACGACATTGTATAATTAATTTTAAAAATCATCGAACGTGGACAGCCGACTAATTATTGTTGTCTTTTATCAATTTTTAGTTAAAAAAACAATATTTTTGATAAAAATAAACTTTATTGGTTAGCATGTTGCAACAAATTTTGTTAGATTCATATAAATTTTATTCGGCAGTTATTGATATATAACTACTTTTCTTCCTAAAATTAAATGTAAAGGAAGTCATCGAATGACGATGAATGTTTCTTTAGAATTATTATCAAGTATGAATTATCTCTCCCAAAAAGTGAAATATCTACAACTAATAAACAATCATCTACTAACAAAAAGGAGTATTTATGAGCAAACTTTCTAAAGTTTTCTTGGTTTTAACCGCAGTTGTCTTCTTGTCTTCAATGGCATTTGGACAAGCATTCGTTCGTGTAGGTGAAATTCCTTTACCTGCCGGCGAAGGAGCCTGGGGTGGTATTATTTCCGGTGTCGATTTTGACGGCGACGGACTATATGAAATTTACACCGTTAACCAAAACTGGAACGACGGCGGATTCCCAGGCGAATTAGTTCCTAAAATTTACAAATATGAATTCGACGGAACCGGAGCTATGCAATTAGTATGGTCTGCTGTTTCAGACATTCCTCTTCAGAATACTTGGCCAGCATTAACTTATGCAGATCTAGACGGTGACGGTAAGATGGAAGTGGTTTGGTGCCCGGTAAATTTCCTGGGTTCAACTAATCCAAATCCTAACAGAATTTTGGTTTTTGAAGCCAAAGGCGACGGCTCAGACGAAATGGGCGTTTCTGATGGTTCAGGCGGTTTTATGCCTAACGCTGCCACAAAAATCACTGATGTCGATCAGCAGAATTTAAGACCTGTTAGAATTTTTGCTGCTGATTTGGATAGCGATGGTACTACAGAATTGGCATACGTAAGTCGTGTTAGTGCTGCTGGTCCTGGTAATAGATTTGGTATCCTTTCAGTTAGTGATGTACCGGATAACGGAGATGGCTCAGAAACATGGACCTTAGAATTTGATGACAATGCTGGAACAATTGCAGCAGGTACTGCCTATGATGCAGGACTTATGGGATCAACATTTTACATTGTTCATGGT
>JAENZU010000159.1 GCA_016841125.1 Melioribacter sp.
CACTCTCCTGTCAAAATCCAGAACTTCTTCACTGCTGTATGTGTTCGAGAGACTCAGCATCGGTATTTTATGATCAACCGGTTTGAACTCTTTTGTAAGATCGGAACCAACTCTTCTTGTGGGTGAATCAGCTGTTATTAAATCGGGGTGGTCAGTTTCTAATTTTTCAAGTTTTTTGTAAAGTTGATCGTATTCATAATCTGAAATTTCGGGATTAGCAAGCACGTAGTAATTGTAATCGTGTTTACGAATTTCTTTGCGAAGGTCTTCAATTTCTTTTTGAACGGAACTCATTGCTTGCTTGTGCTGTCAGTTTCTAAATTTTGGATACCGGCTGTTGTAATCCTGATTCTTTTCACTTCACCTTTTTTACCTGAAAAGTCCAATTCAGAATCGTTGAGCTGTAATTTAACTCCGGCTGAGTTGCCGATAATTAATTCAAAGGCCGATCGAGCTTTTAAAACTTTTGATCTGTTAGGCATCATTATCATTTCCTTCGGTTCTTTTGAATCCAGAACAAACTTAATCCAGGAAGTGTCGGACGTTAATAACTTTAAGCTAAGCGAATCCCCTGTAAATGCCGCTGTTTCACTTTTCTCTTCGGGTATTTCATAGCGGGCTTTCTGATCGGAGATTAATTCATCGTAGGGTTGTTCGGTAACAATGTTTGATCCGCTGCCGGTAAAGAAAATAAAATATATTAGTAATAAAATGACAATGAGAACCGCACCAATAATGTAATAAAGATTATGCCCTTTGAGTGCTGTGGTTGTTTCACTATGCGATTGTTCATACGGCATTTCCTCCGCTTCGCTGTCTATGATATTCTCTACTTTCTCCGGCGCCTTTTTCTCTAGCACAATTCTTTTTTCTTCTTTTAGTTTGCCTTCTTTAGCGAGATCGTACTTCTTCAATGCTGCATCAGCATCAATATCTACAGCATGCGCATATTCTCTAATAAAAGCACGCATGTAGACCTCAGGCATAACTCCAAAATTACCATCTTCAATAGCCTCAAGAAATTTCAAATCGAGTCTGGTTTTTGTGGAAATTTGTTCAAGTGAAATTCCTGAAGATTCCCTTTTTGCCCTTAATTCTTCCGAAAATTGCTTTAGCGCGTGAGATTCCATTTTTAACTTTTTTGTTAGTTAATTCGTTTTATTTTTGCTGCAAAAGAGCCGTCTATTCCATGAATATGCGGGAATGTTTGAATACAGCCATTAGTATCCAATAAATTTTTATCAAAGTGGTCATCCAATTTTACTAGCTCATAACCGACACTCGAATACAAAAATTTATTTACAATTTCAAAATTTTCATCAGGCTCAACGGTGCAAGTGCTGTAAACCAGATATCCGCCGGGCTTAAGCAATGATGCCCCTTTCTTTAAAAGTGCAAATTGAATTTCGTTGAGTTTGCGGATGTCGCCGGTATCTTTATTCCATTTTATATCAGGTTTTTTTGTTACCGTACCCAACCCGGAACAAGGGGCATCAATCAGCACTCTGTCAAAACCCTCATCATCATTAAACTCCAGCGCATCCGCATTTATTGTTTTGAAATTTTTTACATGAAGTCTTTCCAAATTTCTTCTCAGAATGCTCAGCCTGCTTTCAAATTTATCAATTGTTACGAGTTCCCCGCTGTTCTGCATCATCTCGGCAAGAATACCGCTTTTACCTCCGGGAGCAGCACACAAATCCAAAACTCTTTGATTAGGTTCCGGAGCTAAAAGCGTGCAGGGAAATCCTGTGCTTTCATCTTGAATGCTGAAATAACCTTTTGAAAAATATTCCCAATCAGCAATATTGGTTAAAGTATTTAGTCTAATAAAATCCGGAATATATTTTCCTTCTTCAAATTTCAATTTAACGGAATCCAGGAGTTCCTTAAATTCTTCCTTGTTTGAAACAAGATTATTAATTCTAAGTGTAAGCGTTGGTTTTTCGTTGTTTGCAATCAGAAGGCGCTCGGTGAATTCATTGCCGTATCTGTTCAGCCATCTTTTAACCAGCCAGGATGGATGCGAATAATATGCGCTATAATAGCCGGCAATATCTTCTTCAGGGTCGGGATAACGAATTGCATCTTTAGTTCTGATAATATTACGCAGCACCCCATTTGTAAGATCGGCAGACTTTTGCCCCTGAAGTTTTTTGACAAATTCAACAGCTTCATTAACTGCAGCATACTCGGGAATCTTATCTAAAAATAAAATTTGGTATAGTGCCACCCGCATTGCATTTTTTACATTTGGAATACACTTAGAAAAGTTTCCTTTGTAAAAATCTGTTAAAATCCAATCAATTCTGCCGAGCCATCTAATAACGCCGTGAACAATTTCAAACAGAAGGGCTTTATCCACGCTGGATAGTTCCGAATTTTTAATTTCAATTTCTAGAAGTTTGTCGAGGTATGCATCGGTTCGGTCAACTCTGTTCAAAATTTTTATGGCTAGCCCGCGTACGCCTTCATAAAGATTTAAGTTATAGTATCCTGTAGAATCCATATTATTTCGATTTATTAATTTTTATCTGCTAAAGATTATTTAGAAAATCAAAGATAATAAAATAATGCAAATCTCGGTATTTTATTTGAGAGTTCGTTAAACCTAATAAAAACTCTTTAAAAAAAGAAAGCCGCTCGGAAAAGCGGCTTTTCATAATACTTTTAATGTCACTTAGTTTTTTATTCCGTATTTCTTTCTGAATCTTTCTACACGTCCGGTTGAATCGAGCATTTTCTGTTTTCCAGTAAAGAAAGGATGGCATTCCGAGCAAATCTCCAATTTGATTTGGCTAACTGTAGAACGCGTTACGAAATGATTTCCACAAACACAAGTAACTTCACATTTCTTATATGTTGGATGAATTCCTGGTTTCATTTTCCAATTCCTTTAATTTTAAGTCTGGTAATATAATAATTTTAAATAAAATTACAAAATTTGAATTTATTTTAGATTGTTCTGCTGCTGCATAGAACTTCTAATAGAATCAATCTGCCGGCGCAAAACTTCCATTTGTTTATCAGATCCGCGGAAAATAAATCCGTCAAAATTAAAATTGGATTGAGAACCGCCGCCTGCAAGTAGAGCTCTGCTACTGACTTTGCTTCGAATATTACGTCCGTTCATAACATTATCCAAATCAACAGATTTGTTTTCATCAAAAGTTGGGGTTATTCTTTCTTTAACAACGGCGTCATTTGGATTAACAACAACACGGTATCTTTCGTCTTTCGCAATTTCCTCTTCAACTTGAGGGGTATTATCAGCAACAGAACTTTTTGCCGATTGAGCTTCGGTTACTCCGGGTTCGGGTGAAGTAACAATTTCACTCCTCATTTTTGGTTCCTGCATAAGGAGGTTTTCAAATTCAATTGGATTATCACTAAACACAAAAAACAATAAAACCGCCGCGGCAACAGCCGTAAAGGATGGTGCTAAAATCCAAGCTTTGTTAAACCGTCTATTTTCAGATTCAATTACAAAATTCTTATTCTGAATTCTTGTCATTAGCTTGAATTCAAAATTAGATTCTGTTTTGATCTTCGGGAGCGACTGAAGAGTTTTTACAATTTTTTCAAATTGGGAATCATTATTGTATAAATTATTTTCCATATGCTTACTCTTTGTAAATATTTTTTAATAACTTTTGCAACTGTGTTCTACCGCGATTTATTCTAGACTTTACGGTACCGATAGAAAGTTTTGTAATTTCCGCAATCTCTTCGTACGATAAACCTTGAACATCTCTAAGAATTACAACCTCCCTGTAAACTGGTTTCACTTTTAAAAGAGCTCTTTGAATAATTTCACTTTTAATAGAACCATCGGCCAAACGATCAGGTGCATAATAAGATTTATCTTCCACCTGAATCGTATGTTCCTTATCATCATTACTTAAAGAAAGAATCGTTCTTCTTTTTCGTCTTTTTAATTCGTTTTTAGCAAGATTTCCGGCAATGGTATAAATCCAAGTGGAAAATTTTGCAAACGATTTATAAGAATCTTTGTTGAGATAAAACTTAATCATCGTATCTTGCACGATATCTGTACTTATGTCTTTATCTCCGACAAATCTGTAAACGAAGTTCATTAAAGGATCTTTGAAGCGTTTGACTAATATTTCATAAGCTTCAATAGTATTTGAATCTTGAAATACTTTAATCAGTTCTTCGTCTGTTAAATCAGCAAGCTTTTTATTCAACGTTATTTATACTTAATGTTTCGAAATTTGTTTCAAATAATTTTAATTATTCACTAATCTAAATGCAAATTTAGAATTTTATTCTATCATTTCCGAAATTAGAATAGAAAAAATTGTTTTAGGGTCCGCAGCGGAAGTCTTCATTGTTAAGTCTGCATTCAATAGTGCCTTGGCTGCCTTGAATAATCTTACATCGGATTGAAAATATTTTGCATTCTTACAATTGATATAATAGTAGTAGCTTGAACCAGTTTTTTTAGCTGCTTCTGCATCGGACAAATTCATTTTTTTCAGTTCAGCAGATTGCGATATTGTTGAAATATATTTTGAAAGCATAGGAATAATAAAACCCATTTCTTTTCCATTATCCAGCAAATTATAGCCAATTTTAATCGCGGAAGATTTATCCCCCGAAGATAATGCATCCTGTAAATTGAAAATTGTAAATTCCTTTGTTGAGGAAGTTAGTCTTTCCAAAACTTCAGGAGTAATTTCTTTGCCTTCACCCAGAAAATCGGAAAATTTTCTGATCTGCATATCTAAAAGAGATTTGTCATCTCCAACTGTTTCAATTAAAATTTGCGCATTTTCGGCGGAGATGGAAAGTTTGTATTTTTTAGTCCTCTCAACAAGCCATTTTGCCCATTCGTGTTTTCTTGGGTTTTTTGCTTCAAAAAGCTGACCGTTGGCGATCAGTGATTTCCATGGTTCAGAATTATAATTACTAACTTTACCGGAATTGATCAACACCAGCACAAGAAAATCGGGAGGACTATTAACAAACTCAGCAAATTGTTTTTTATTTTTTATCTCTTCAAAATTTTTTACAATTATTAATTTTTTACCGGCTCCAAATGGGAAAGCGGAAGCCAAATCGGTAATCTGATACGGTTCCGTAGTTTTACCGGCATTAATAGTTTCTTTATCAAAATCGGATTCTACCAGAGGCTCAATAGCTTTTTCTATCTTTTTTCTGGCGCTCTCCAATTCAAAAAGATCTTCCCCGCAAAGGCAGTAAACCGGTTTCAACTTATCCGCTTTCAAATATTGCGGCAGTTCATATATTGTATTAGGATTAGCGCTGCTCATTAGCTTTTTTTATTTTTTCGGATTTGACGGCTTTAACCATAAAAAATATGAATCCTCCCCAGACGATTCCACCTACAATTACCAAAGTTATTATTGTTGAAAAATTCATTTTGTTAAACGAACCGTATTTTTAACAATAAATTTATTAAAAATAATGAAGAAACTAATTACAAGTAACCATTGAACTAAAACCGTTCCGGCATTTTCAGCGTGAAAAGGATTCCACCATTCGGGATCCCAGCCGGTAGAAGAAATAAGCCACCAGCTCAATAAAACCACTGTTTGCAGCGGTATCATCACACCAACTAAAAAATTGTACCATTTTCCTATTTTTACATCACTTCCAAAACCATTAACAATTTCTACCCGGAATTTATCTACACCGAATTTAATGATTGAAAATGAAATAAACGCCCCGCTTAAAATAAGACCCAAACCCCAAACCCAATCTTGATTCGTGAAGAAATCCATATTTAGTGCAGATGGTACTCCGAAGATAAATCCCATGCTTGCAACAATAATTATAGCTCTTTTTCTGCTGAATCCAAAATCGATAAAAGTTCGTGTAGTCAATTCAATTAAAGAAATTAAAGATGAGATTGCTGCGAAAGAAAGTGCCAGGAAAAATAGTACAGCAAAAATTGAATTAACAATAAGTGATTCCGATATCTTTGTGAACAGAAGCGGGAGATAAATAAATGTTAACCCTGTATTTGCCGGACCGGACTGCGTAATTTGATTCATTGCATCAACCGAGCTGAGTGAAAATACAGTAGAAAAAATTGTGATGCCTGCAATAAGAGAAATTGAATTATTTCCAAATCCGATAAGTGCTGCATTAACAGGAACATCTTCCCTCTTCTTCATATAAATTGCGTATGTTAGAATTAAACCCCAGCCGGCGCCTGTGTCCCACGCATTTTGAGTCAGTGCGTTCAGCCAAACTTTATAATCGAGAAGGAATTCAATTTTAGGTGTAAAAAAATATGCAATTCCATCAACAGCATTTGGTAATGTAACCGCACGAATTAAAAGAACAAATAAAATAATCACAAGTGAGGAAACCAAAAACTTATTAGCTTTTTCAATGCCCTTTGTAATTCCTCTGCTGATAATTACAGCGCAAATTAATATAGCAATGAAATGATAAAAAAGCGGCTGATAACCGGTTGAAAAAGATTCCCAGTAAGACAAATGATCCGAAGTGTTAAAAATATCGCCAGAGAATGCAGACACAAAATATCTGATACACCAGCCGGTAACAACAGAATAGTAAAACATTATTGCTGTCGAAACAAAAGCGATAAAACCGCCCATCCATGCAAAATTGTTGCCTGCAATTTTTGCAATTGCTCCCAGAGGTCCGCTTCTGGAATGTTTTCCGATAGCGAATTCTGCAATAATAAGAGGAATTGACCAAAAGATTAAAAAAAGGACCCACGGAATTAAAAAAGAACCGCCGCCGTTTTGAGCGACGATTCTAGAAAATCGCCAAATATTTCCCGTTCCAATCGCGATACCGAGAGCTGAAATTATCAATCCCCATCTGGACGAGAAAAATTCGTTCTGTTTCATTTAACTTTATCTTTAGTTTATACTCCGTCTTTCAATAGTAACTTTCTCCATAACAACATCGCTTGTGGGCTTATCCATCGGATTGGTTTCAACTTTTCCAATTTTTCTAATCACGTCCATTCCCTTTACTACTTTACCGAATACGGAATGTTTTCCGTCCAGCCAGGGAGTCGGGACAAGTGTGATGAAGAATTGACTTCCGTTTGTATTCGGACCTGCATTAGCCATCGATAATATTCCGGGTTCATCATGCTTCAATGATGGATGAAATTCATCGGCAAATGGACTTCCCCAAAAACTTTCGCCGCCTCTGCCGGTTCCCGTAGGGTCGCCGCCCTGAATCATAAAACCATCAATCACACGGTGGAAAATAATGCCGTTGTAAAATCCTTTATTTGCAAGACCAATAAAGTTTTCTGCTGTTTTTGGTACTTTATCTTCGAATATTTCAGCTTCAATAGTGCCTAAATTAGTTTCAATAACTGCAATTACCTGCTCTTGAGATTTTTCCATTTCCTCCGTTCCTTTCGTTTCTTTTTTGGAATTGTCAT
>JAENZU010000160.1 GCA_016841125.1 Melioribacter sp.
GAGTTTTGATATTGACCAGGATGTTTTTACTTATAAAATCGATCTCGGTTTATTGAAGCAAATTCCGGTTGAAGAGAAGGTCTTTAGCCCTCTTCTCAAATTCCCAAAAGTTGTGCGCGATGCCGCTTTCGTTTTGGATAAGAATATTGACAGCGGAGAGATCACAAAAACAATTTACAATGCAAGTTCTAAGTTATTGAAAAATGTAGTTTTATTTGATATCTTCGAGAGTGAATCGATCGGTGTTGGTAAAAAGAGTTTAGCATTTCAATTTGAGTATTTTACGGATGAACGAACTTTAACCGAAGAAGAAGTTGA
Organism: Melioribacter sp.; assembly: GCA_016841125.1. GTDB lineage: Bacteria > Bacteroidota > Ignavibacteria > Ignavibacteriales > Melioribacteraceae > JAENZU01. The sequence continues at coordinate 319 of JAENZU010000160.1, forward strand.
TAAAGATTTCTGGAACGCGATCGATCAAGTTAAGAAAAGCTTTAATGCCGAATTAAGAGGAGGCTGATTGTCGGAAACGACTAAACACGATTATTTTATGGAGGAACTGAATTCCCTCGAAAAACGTATTTATGTTTTTGTTCAAAAACATGAAGAAGTTCTCAACGAAAATTCGGAACTTAAAGCTCTAAATAAAAAGCTCGAAAAAGAAAACGAGGTATTAAACTTAAAACTAGAGGAATTAGAAGAAAAGTTGAACGAAATTTCAGAAGGGGAATTGAGTATTGAAAAAATTGCTCTAGACCCTGATGAAAGAAAAAATTTAAAAAATAAAATTGGCGAGCTGATATCAAAAATTGATTATCATTTACGCTCTTAAATATTTTGTTTGATGATAGAATAGATATTATATGTCTGAAAAAAAGAAGCTGAAAGTTACAATATTTAATAAAGAATACTCGCTGCTGGTAGATAATCAGGAAATTGCTGCAGAGTTGGCTCAGTACGTGAATAACGTTATGGAAGAAACGAAAGAAGAATTATCCGAACAGCCTAATGAAACAATAGCAGTAATAGCAGCTTTAAATATAGCCTACGATTTGTTTGTGGAAAAGAATAAATGTACAGAGTTAAGTATTCAAGCCACTGACAAGATAAAAAGAATAAAGCTTCTCTTAAACGATTCAGACTCAATATCCATTCCATCATAAGTTTTACCGCGCTGCCAGATCGCACTAAATGAAGAACTAACATTAAGGCGACAGGGTTACTGACTCACGGTGTGTATTACAGGCCTCATTCCTTTTGGAAGTCACTGTGTGACCGGTGGAAGTAAAAAGCATCGGGCGGTTTCCCACATTATGTCAAGAGAGTTCTTCTTGACACCGACTGGCAGTTGCGGCATAAATTATATATCGATTGTTGGAGGAATTATGGAAGTGAATTTGATTATCCTTGTACCCGCTGCTATCGGTGTCTTAATAATTGCATCTTATTTGGGGTGGTTTTTTAACTCTAAGATCGGTCAAAATAACGTTGTTCGTGCCGAAGAAAAAAGTAAACAATTAATTGAGGATGCTGAAAAAGAAGCAAAAGCAATAAAAAGAGAAAAACTTTTAGAAGTAAAAGACGAATGGCTGCAGAAAAAGCAAGAATTTGATAATGAAGTAAATACAAAAAAACAAAAAATTCTCGGTCATGAAAAGAAATTAGAATCACGCGAAGAAAGTTTGGAAAAGAGATACGAATTAGTATCTCAGAAAGAAAAAGAAAACAAAAAGTTGGAAGGAAATCTGTTAGCTGTTAAAGAACAGCATGAACGAAAGTCCAACGAACTTGAAAGACTGGTTGTAGAACAAAATGTGAGATTGGAAAAAATTGCCGGTCTTACCACCGAAGAAGCGAAAAAAATGCTGATGGAAAATGTTATTAACATTGCCAAGAATGATGCTTCTCAACAGATTAAAGATATACGCGATAAAGCAAAAGTTTAAGCTAAAAAAGAAGCCCAAAAGATAATTGTTCAGGCAATTCAGCGCACTGCCGTAGATCATTCAGTTGAAACAACTGTTTCAGTTGTACAGATTCAAAATGATGATATGAAGGGACGAATAATTGGGCGTGAAGGCAGGAACATTCGAGCTTTTGAAGCAGTAACCGGAATTGATGTAATCGTCGATGATACTCTGGAAGCAGTTATTCTTTCCGGCTTCGATCAATTTAGAAGAGAAGTTGCGAGAATTTCCCTCGAGAGATTAATCGCAGACGGTAGAATTCATCCAGCCAGAATTGAAGAGGTTGTCCAAAAGTTGAATCTGAATTGGAAGAAGAGATAATGAGGGAAGGTGAGAATACTATTATCCAGCTTGGCTTACACGGACTACATTCAGAATTGGTGAAACACCTTGGAAGGATGAAGTACAGGTCCAGTTACGGACAAAATCTCCTGCAGCACAGCATCGAAGTAGCATATCTAACCGGCATAATGGCGGCTGAATTGGGCTTTGATACCAATATTGCAAAGAGAGCCGGTTTGCTGCACGATATCGGAAAGACGGTTGACAAATCTGTTGAAGGACCTCACGCACTTGTTGGATATGAGCTGGCTAAAAAATACCGCGAACATAACATAGTTGTAAATGCAATCGGTTCTCACCACGAAGATATGGAAATGGAACACCCGATTTCAGCACTCGTTCAGGCTGCAGATGCTATAAGCGGTGCTAGACCTGGTGCACGTCGAGAGCCTCTCGAAAGTTATGTTAAACGATTAGAAAATTTGGAAAATTTGGCAAAGTCGTTTGAAGGGGTTGCTAAAACCTATGCCATTCAAGCAGGTAGAGAAGTTAGAGTTGTTGTTGAACCGGATAAAGTTGATGATGATTTTTCAGATCGTCTTGCATATGACATATCTCAGAAAATTCAAGAAGAGATGGAATATCCGGGTCAGATTAAAGTGACGGTGATAAGAGAAGTAAGAAAAATCGCCTACGCTAAATAATTTTTTTTTGAGGCTGTGAATTTACACAGCCTTTATTATTTTTAACATTATGAAAAAATTAAAAATTGCCGTAACCGGCGGAATTGCTTCCGGTAAATCTTTAGTTTGCAAAGTATTTTCGGATGCAGGTTATCAAGTAATAAAAGCTGATGAGATCGCGAAAGCAGTTATGAAAACCGATCCCACGGTTCGTCAACAAATTATATCTGCCTTCGGAAAAGAATCCTATATTGATGATGAGTTGAACCGCCAATATCTCGCCGAAAAAATTTTCCCAAGTATTGAAAATGTTGATAAGATTAATTCTATTGTTCATCCGCCCACGGTAAAAAAAGTTATTGAACTAATGAATGAAGCATTGGAAACTAAGAATCTAGTGTTTCATGAAGCTGCACTAATTTATGAAGCAAATATTGAAGATCTTTTTGATTACGTTCTCTTAGTTCAATGCGACGATAAATTGAAGGTTGAAAGGGCGGTAAAGAGAAGCGGACTTACCGAAGAGCAAGTATTACAGAGAATGCAAAATCAAATTTTAGATTCGGAAAAAGCGGGACATGCAGATTTTGTTATCAACAACGATAAATCAATTGAAGAGTTGAAAGAAAAGACTCAATTCTTCCTTTCATTATTCGAATCACTTTCTAAATAAATTTTAAATTGATAAAGGATATTAGGGTCTTCGCTTGTTAAATGTCATTTCAACACATATTTTTAGATATTCAAAATTTTGAGGAAATGCTGTGAATCCGATTAATCAAGCTATTGTAAAATTTGTGAAACTGTTACCCAAATCGGTGGTATTTATTTTCGCAAAAAAGTACATCGCCGGTACTCATATTAATGATGCGATCAATGTTGTGAAGGATTTGAATTCGAAAGGTATCATGGCAACGATGGATGTTTTGGGGGAATCGATAAAAAATAAAAAAGAAGCAGAGGCAGCCAAAAAAGAATGTTTGCAAGTTCTCGATGCAATTAGGGATAACAAACTCAATGCAAATTTATCGATCAAACCAACACAACTGGGGTTGGGAATCGACAAAAATTTCTGTTATCAAAACGTTTTGGAATTGGTTTTAAAGGCAAAAGAATTCAATAATTTTGTCCGGATCGATATGGAGGATTCTCCCTATACCGATCTCACTATTGAACTTTACAGAAGGATTAAGGAGCAGCAATCTAATACCGGCATTGTTGTTCAAGCTTATTTAAAAAGAACTTTCAACGATGTTTCGGAACTGAATAAAGAGGGGGGACATTACAGACTTTGCAAGGGCATCTACATTGAACCTGCAGAAATTGCTTATAAAGACCGTCAGGCAGTGCGCGATAATTTTATGAAGACTCTTAAAAGAATGTTTGAAGATGGAAACTACGTCGGTATTGCTACTCACGATGATTATTTGGTAGATGAATCCTATAAACTTATTGAAGAAATGAAAATCCCGAAAGAAAAATATGAATTCCAAATGCTATACGGTGTGCAAGAATCGCTTCGTGACAAAATAAATTCAGATGGTCATAGACTCCGTGTATATGTTCCTTTCGGGGAACAGTGGTATGCTTATTCCGTTAGAAGACTGCAGGAAAATCCGAATATGGCCTGGTACATTACAAAAAGTTTATTTTCGTTCAAGTGATGAATGTATTAGGAATTGAAACATCATGCGATGAGACATCTGTTGCAGTGATCGCCGGTGATAAACTAAAAGCAAATTTAATTTCCTCTCAAGATTTCCATGTCAATTACGGGGGAGTTGTACCGGAACTTTCAAGCCGTGCTCATCTTCAAATGATTATACCCCTTGTTAAAAAAGCTTTGGCTGAATCCCAAATTGAACTTCATGAAATAGATTTAATTACTGCTACTGCAGGTCCCGGTTTGATCGGGGCTTTGCTAGTTGGATTAACATTCGGCAAAGGACTTGCACTCTCACTCGATAAACCTTTTGTTCCCGTTAATCATATTGAAGGGCATATTTTTTCCGGCTTCTTAATGAATAAAAAACCGGAATTCCCTTATTTGTGTTTAGTTGTTTCGGGCGGACATACATTATTGCTGCTTGTAAAAAATGATGTCGAAATTGTTAAGCTTGGTTCAACCATTGATGATGCAGCAGGAGAAGCATTTGATAAGGTTTCTAAAATGCTCGGACTCGGATACCCGGGAGGTCCATTAATTCAGAAGAATGCTGAAAATGGAAACCCGTCAAAAATTCAATTCCCCGTTGCACAATGCAAAAAAAAATATGATTATTCTTTTTCCGGTGTTAAAACTTCAGTGTTGAGATATCTGCAGGAAAATTACGGCGATTCGAAAAATGTGATAGCAGAAGATATTCCCGATATTGCTGCATCATTTCAAGCATCGGTCGTTAAAGCATTAACCCAAAAAGTTAATTTAGCTGTTGATGAATTTAATCCGAAATCGATTTCTCTTGTTGGGGGAGTTGCTGCAAATAGAGCTATTCGAAATGCAATGTCTGAGATTGCGGATAATTACAATAAAAAGTTTGTTGTACCTGATCTACAGTTTTGCGGCGACAATGCCGCAATGATTGCCTACCGCGGTAAAAAGCTTTATGAGATAGGTAAGCGATTTGAGTTAAGCGTAAATGCATTTCCGGGAATGCCGGAAGATGCGTTTGTAGAACCAACTTTTTAGGTTTATTTAAATACCGATCCTCACTTATTTTATAACTTATAACATTGATAACTTACAACCCTCAAGGTATCCCGGCGTTTTTAAACAATTCTCCTTGAGGGTTTTAACATCTCAATACCTTCAAGGAAACTAGATCTAAAATATATTTCTTGTACCTTGAAGGAAGTTGCGTTCCAAATTCTCGCAATCTTAAATTAAAGGGTCGAAAATCTTCGACCCCTACAATAAAATAAATATTTGTGAATATCTGTTTGATCAGTGTTATCGGTGTGCGATTGTTTATTTGATGAGTATCATTTTTTTTACGGAATAATATTCACCGGCTTTGAGCGAATAAAAATATACACCACTCGGTAATTGGGATGCATTAAAATCAACCTCATGAAGCCCGGGCTGCAATGGTTTGTTTAGTAGTGTTGTTACCTCTTGACCAAGTGTATTATATATTTTTAGTATGACGATCTCAGCCGTTTGGGGAGAGGTTGGGATTGAAAATTTTATTTTTGTGGTCTGATTACAAGGGTTAGGGTAATTCTGAGCTACTTCAAATACGGTCGGAATTTGGTTTACCGCACCGATCTCAACATTAAAAATATTTAACGAATTGTTATTGATCATTATTTCTTCGCCGTCTGCAATGCTTTCATTTAATATCGATCCATCAATAACATCTTTAATTTGTAATGAAACACCATCGGCTTTAATCCGAATTGGATAAGCTGCGCCTTTGACAGAAACCTTAACATTTTCAGATTCTAAACTTACAGCATTTTTACCGGTTGTAAATCTTGCATCAAACACTCCCGTGGGCGGAAGAGGGGGAAGTTCATAACGATCTAAATTACTGTATTTATCAAATATCATTAAGGAAGATTTTTTACCTGAGTTATCCGTAATCACAATTGCTGCATTTGGATTTGCTTCAGCATAATTGTCAACATTCTTATTAAGAATGCCGCTAAAATTTAATTCTCCGTTTTGAGTTACTTTAATCCAATAAGCCATTCCCGGCTGAAGCGATGAAGCTGAATTATAACCACCGGAATATCCAAAGAAATCCGAAGTAATAATTCCGGTTGGCATTGTTGAAATTTGATTGCTGTTTATTGGCTGATCAAAAGGACCAATGATATTCCATCCGGCATTTACCTGAACCGGGTTTGATGCTTTTATACCTTCAAATAATATAGATTGATTTCCGCTGAACTTTAGCCAGTATCCTTCACCATTGCTAGCTGTATCCGATTGAATATATCCACTACTCGAATTAAATTTGAATGCACTTGATGAATTTGAAAATAATGATGTAAAACTCATATCGGATGAGAGCAGCGGCACCGAAATTAGATTCCATGAATCATTATAGCCTACATTTAGTGTGGTGGATTCTCTGTATTCAATTTTCAACTCTTTAATTTGAGGATCGGTTATCACCAAACTATTTTGTGTTTTCATGTCTGCATTAATTAGTGATCCGGTTTGAACGTCTTTTATAAACAAACTTCCCTCGGGTAAGGATGTTAAATCCCAATTGAGTGTTACCGGATATCCCGAAGTACCGGGTTGAAATTTTAGATAGAAATCTGCAGATGTTACATTTGAATTTCTTAAATCAACCAGTGACCCAATGTTAGCAGGCAGATTAAAACGTACATCAAAAATTCCGGCAGCAGGAATAGGAGGGAGTTGAGTCTCTCCTAAGTTCTGATCAAGTCCGTCTGTTGCAAGATTATGTAATCCAAATTGTAAATAGTTTGCAGATTTAAGTCCGCCGGCATCGGATAAATTTATATTCCCGCCCCATATAAAATTTGGATCAACTAATTCAGTTACACCAAGCTGATAATTATGAGCAATCTCATTTGAACTTAATGACCGGTAATAAACCGCCACTAAAAACAATTCGCCAAGCCACGGGCGTTCTTCCAGAATTT
>JAENZU010000161.1 GCA_016841125.1 Melioribacter sp.
CCGTCCGATCCGTCAAAGATTGCCTGAATTTCAGCAGTCTCTCTTCTGTAAATTTTCCGCTCGAAATCTTTTGGGATCACAATTCCCAAACCGGCTTCCCCTTTATCGATAACATCCTGCAATTCCGCATAGCTGTTCACATAATAATCGAGTGCGAAATATCCTGAGCTTTCAAACTTCTCAATAAAATTCCGGCTCTCCGCAGTTCTGTTTTGATCAAACAAAACAGTGTGTACCGTATTCACATCGAGAGTTGCCGCGTATCCTAAAAATATTAGTTGAATAACCGGCGCAACTAAAATTATTGCGAACATTTTTGGATCGCGCTTAAACTGCAGAAATTCTTTGATAATAAAATGTTTAATGATCGACATTTATACAGCCCTCGCTTTTTTCTTGCTGATAATTGATGCGGCGGTAAGCATAAACGTCCCGAATAATATAAGATATAACAGCTGATCCCAAAATGCTTCCGGACCAACACCGCGGAGTACAATTGCCCGCAGTGCTACAATGAAAAATTTTGCAGGGGTAATATTTGTAATAATTTGAATCGGGAGCGGCATGCTATCAATCGGGAAAATAAATCCTGATAAAATTACCGAAGGCAAGAGGGATGCAAAAGTTGCAATAGTAAATGCAATTTGCTGACTGTCTGCAATTACAGAAACTAAAATTCCGAGTCCGATTGATGAAATGACAAAGATCAATGTTGTGATGAAAAGCCAAATGTAGCTCCCTTTGATGGCAATATCGAAAAGAAAATAACCGGCTGTTAAAATGAACGCCGCATTTAATAATGCCAAAAATATGTAGGGAAGTGATTTGCCTATCAACAATTCTAATGTGTTGATCGAGGAAACATTTATCTGTTCGATAGTGCCGCGTTCTTTTTCCCGCACCAATGAAAGTGAAACACTAACTACCGCAGTAACTATAAGTATCATTGCAATAAGTCCGGGTATCAAAAATTTAGTCGATTCCAAATTTGGATTAAACCAGTAGCGCGCCTCCAAATTGATCGGCTGATAAAACTTACCGCCTATACTTGCAAGATAATCTTCCTGAATTTTCAGTGAATACGAACGTGTGGCTCCGTTCACATAATTCATAATTATTGTTGCTGTATTGCCGTCAACTCCGTCAATTAAAAATTGCACTTTTGTCGGTTGGCTGCCTGTTGCCAGTGTATTCGAAAAATCAGCGGGAATTACCAGCACAACCTGCGCGTATTTTTCATCTAAGGTTTCTTTTACTTCTTTATCCGCATCGAGATATTTAACGATATCAAAATAGGTTGATTCGGTGAATGATTTGATATAGTCGCGACTTACTTCCGTTTTGTTCTTATCGAATATCGCCAGTTTTATATGATGAACATCGAATGTTACCGCATAGCCGAAAATCACAAGCAGAAAAACCGGAAAGAAAAGGATCACAAAAAGCATTCTTGCATCTCTCTTCAATTGCTTAATTTCTTTCTTTGCTATCGCTTTTGTTCTGTTGATCATTTCTTGTTTTTCTCTAGCAAATGAATGAATACATCTTCCAAGGTGGGTACAATTTTGTTGATGCTTTTCACATCAATCCCGTTTTCATCGGTAAGTAAGTTTTTTATTTTCGATTTGTAATCAAGATATTCTTTAACGCTTATGTGAATTTTATTCCCGAAAATTGAAGTCTCTTCCACAAAATTTTGCGCTTCTAAAATTCCGAGTGCGTCAACAACTCTTGAGCACTCAATTTCAATAATTGAATTTGTGAGATACTCTGTTTTCAATTTTTTCGAATTTCCTTCGGCAATTAATTTTCCCGCATCGATCAAAATAATGTTATTGCAGAATTCGGCTTCTTCCAAATAATGAGTAGTCACAAAAACCGTGGTTCCGTTATCGGAGAGCTGGTGAATAAGCTCCCAAAAATTTCTGCGTGAAATGGGATCTACTCCGCTTGTGGGCTCATCCAAAAAAACAATTTTAGGTTGATGAATAACTGCGGTTCCGAGAGCCAGTCTTTGCTTAATTCCTCCCGGAAGCGAGCCGGTTAAAATTTTCTCTTTGCCGACCAAATTTGAAATTTCCAAAACCCACTGTTTTCTCTCTTTTAGATGTTTGCCGGCAAGTCCGTAAACTCCGCCAAAAAAGTTGATATTTTCTTCAACGGTTAAGTCATTATAAAGCGAAAATCTTTGAGACATATAGCCTAAATTCAACTTTACCTTATCCGGTTCTTTCACAATACTGTAACCGCCGACGAGTGCATCGCCGGAAGTTGGAGCTAAAATTCCGCAGAGCATTCTAATTGTGGTAGATTTACCGGCGCCGTTTGAGCCTAAAAATCCGAGAATTTCTCCCTGTTTCACAGTAAATGATATTTCGTCAACGGAGGTGAAATTTCCGAATTTTTTAGTGAGATTATTTACTTCAATGCTGAACATTAATAAATTCTTCTTCCGATTGATTTTTTCAATGAGACTTGAGCCAGTTTGTAATCAACAATGGCTTTTTCTAAATTTACTTTTGCATCCAATAAATAGACTTCTGCGTCAATCAATTCGCTGCTGCTTGCCAACTGCTCATTATATTTTTCCGCTGTAACCCTATAATTTTCCTCTGCCGAATTTACTGAACGCCTGCTCACCTCAACTTTTTCTTTTTCGTTTTTTAATTGAAGATAGTTTTTATAAACTTCCAATTGAATTCCTTCTTTAACAGATTCCATCGCAGTTTCGGCAGTTAATACTCTTTGCTCAGCCTCTGTTGTTTGTGCCGATCTGTTACCCCAATCCCAAATATTCCATTTTAAAGAAACTCCAAGATCCCAAGTATCATTGAATTTATCCTCTAACGGCATTATTCTTTGGTTTGGATTTGAATAGTAAAAATTGCCGAACAAATAAACCGAAGGAAACCAGCCGGATTTTGCCGCGGTGATGCTTTCATTTCCTGCTTCAATTTTACTCTTTAATGACTTTATTTCATTTCTGTTATTTAATGCTTCTTGTAATATTACATTATAATTGAATTCAGACATTTCTTGAGGGGAATTATCGGCAGAGATTGTCGTATTTTTGGATAATTCCACTCCAATTGTTTTATTAAAAGCCGCCCTAGCAATTTCAAGATTGTTTGCTGCTTCAAGTTTTCTCAATTCAACATTGGAATATTGAACCTCTAATTTTAGCAGGTCGTTTTTTGTTGCCAGCCCGTTGTCCAAAAAATTTCTGGTGTCCGATAGATGTTTCTCTAAACTTTTCAAATTTTCTTTGATCAGATTAAGAATTATTTCAGCTTTATATAAACTCCAAAATGCTGAATGAATGTTCATCGCCTCTTCATTTATTTCCTTTTGATATTCTTCTTCGGTGGATTTTTTATTGAATTCAGCCGCATTTTTTAATGAACTCAATTTAAATCCCGTAAAAATCGGCTGCTGAAGTGATAACTGCAAATTATAATTGTTTAGTATTGGGTCTTGAATTTTTATTGGGTTTGGAGAAATCGGCACATTTACTTCGAACGGTTTTACATCACTCAATCTTGCGTAACTTGCATTGAATGATAATTGAGGAAGCATATATGAACTTGCTTGTGTTATTTTTGATTCCGCAATTTTGACTGCTGCTTGCGAAATCTTAATGTTTTTGCTGTTTTCCAATCCTATTCTTACACTTTCCTCAAGTGTTAAATTTCTGTTTTGTGCGAATAACGCTGAAATAAACAAAACCACAACAATTGTTCTTTTCATTTTTATTTCCCTAATTTGCTTCTTTAATTAAATATATAAATACACTTTCGAGTGAGGGAGTAACAACTCTTTTGTCTTTTATCTCAACCGAGTTATTTTTCAGGATATTTTCAATCTCGGGGTAATCACTTTCGAAAGAATCGATCAAAATATTCACCCTGTCACCAAAAAGCTGAACTTCATATTCATTCTCCCTCAGCAGCAAATATGCATCACGCACCGGTGAACAGACGATCTCCACCACATTTTTATTTAAAGATTCTTTTATTTTTCCCGGTTCATCAATTGCGATTATCTTTCCGCCATTCATTAACGCGATTCTGTTACACCGCTCCGCTTCATCCAAATATGGCGTTGTCATTATAATTGTCATTCCCCCCTTTAAAAGTGTGGAGAGAATTTTCCAGAAATCCCGCCTTGAAACGGGGTCAACTCCGGTAGTTGGTTCATCTAAATAAAGTATTTGGGGTTTGTGTATTAGACTGCAGGCAAGTGCGAGTTTTTGTTTCATTCCGCCCGAGAGTTTGTCGGCTAATCTGTCGCGGAATGGGGTTAAACGTGTAAATTCCAAAAGTTCATCCCTTCTTGTGTGGTAGTCACGCACATTGTGAATTTCAGCAAAAAACTCAATATTTTCATCAATTGTTAAATCGCCGTACAAACTGAACTTTTGTGATAGATACCCGATGCTTTTTTGAATTTCCCTTTTCTCTATGCTCAAGTCTTTGTTCAATACAGTAACTTTCCCTTTGTCTAATGAGATAAGCCCGCAAAGTATTCTCAGAGTTGAAGTTTTTCCGGCGCCGTCCGGACCGACCAAACCAAACATCTCGCCGCTGTAAACATCAAGAGAAATATCATCAACCGCCGTAATGTCTCCGTAGTTTTTACTTAAGTTCGATATTTCAATTATCTTGTTTGACATGATCAATGATTCACCTTAATCAAAAAAGACTTTTGCATCTGCGGGCATACCTGATTTAAGTTCGTAATCAGGATTCGGAATTGTTATTTTCACAGCGTACACTAATTTTGTGCGCTCATCTTTTGTTTGTATGCTTTTGGGTGTAAACTCAGCCTCAGGAGAAATAAAAGTTACTTTTCCTTCATAAGATTTATCTTTAAACGTATCATTGAAGACATCTGCTTTTTGCCCAAGTTTAACTTTTCCCAGGTCCTCTTCGGAAATGTAAATGACTATTTCCACTTTACTTAAATTAGAAATTTTGTAAACCGACGAATTTGGGGCTAAAAATTCCCCAACCTCGGCAAAACTTTCCACGATGTGTCCATTAATGGGAGAAATAATGTAACTGTCTTTTATGCCTTTTTGAACAAGCTCAATATTGGCTTCGGCTTTTTGCAAATTGGCTCTAACCTGGTCTACCTCTTCCTTTCTCGCAATGTTTTGTATCTTTTTATAGTTTTGCTGCGCTGCATTAAGCTGTGATTTTGAAATTTCAAATCGGGCAGTCACATCGTCGAGCTGCTTTTTAGTAATTGATTGCGCTTCAAAAAGATTCTGCATTCTATTTTTGTCTTTTTCTGCCAGATCAAAGTTAATTGCTGCCTGATTGAGGGCATCTTCCGCCTGCTGAATGTCCTCCTCTCTGGCTCCTTTTATCATTAGCTTAAGTTGAGCCTCCACTGCGTTTTTATTTGCAGCTGCCTGCTTGAGCTGAAGCTCGAGCGATTCATGATCGACAATCATCAATGTGTCCCCGGCTTTAATAACGTCACCTTCATTAAATATTATTTTATCAACAGCGCCGGCAGTTTTAGAACTGAGCAATATGTCTGTTGTTTCAATTGTGCCGGATTCTTCAATAATATTTCCGGCTCCATTTTCGCTGCAGCCGTTAAAAGTCAGCAAAGAAATTAAAGCTATTACTATCGTGGCTTTCATTTTCATTTTGTTTACCTGAAATATATTTTTTAAAAACTTTCCTGCCTTTTTTGGTCAAAATGCCCATTATTAATATGTTAAGCGTTTTTCTTCCTGCTTCTTGGGCAGATAGATTATTGTTTACAATAAACTCCGGATTGACAGTTGATCTAATCGCGGAAATCAAAATTGTGATTAGAAGAATCGTCGGTTCGTCAATAATCAATCCCTCTTTCTTCCCCTGGGTAATGATAATATTGAAATTTTTAAGAATTGTTTTGGTGCGGAAATCCTCCACCTGCTGCCAGAATTTCCTATCTGCACTATTCAGATCACTCATCCATTTGTCCGAGGTTCTCAAAACTGTTTCGAGAATCACCTCTCCAATTTTCAAGACTTTTGTGAGCGAATCAAAATTTCCGGAGACTATCTCATCAATTTTTTCACCGACCGCCAATGTGAATGACTCAATAACTTGAGCAACAATTTCATCCTTTGAATTAAAATTCTTATAAATGGTTTTCTTGCTCATCTTCATTTCTGAAGCGATCTCATCCATCGTGATCTTTATAAATCCTTCGGCTAAAAACTTGCGGGTGCAAAATGATATTATTTTTTCTTTCTCTGTATTCATCTTAGAAACTAATTTCGTTTAAGTGGTTTCCAAAATAAATTGTGGAAACTAAAAAGTCAAGGTTTAGTTTCCTAAGTTTTTTAATTTGTGATGTTCGTCACTTTGGGGATTAAATTACAGAAAAGAATAATTCATTTGAACATGAAATGAGAAGTAAGATGCACTTGTCTGTGTAAACGTAGCCCCGTATTCGGTGCCCAAAGATAAAGAAAACGAGTTTTTGATATTTTCAACCAGCATCAACCCTACGGCTGTTCCGGCTGATATCCCGACCGTCCACACATTAACATCGCTGAAAGTTCTGTCATTCAAAACCAAAGGTCCCATTCCGTATTCAATAAAAATATTGCCGCTCATTTTCTGATTGACTACAGCTTTCAAATTGAATCCTCTTACGAATGGGTAGTATCTGCCCTGACGATTTTCGGGTAATAAATATTCCAGTTTACGCGAATAAAAGAATGCCGCACGAAAAGAGACATATTCTAAAAATGAGGGTGTAACTTCTATAAACGGACTTGCCGTAAAACTTGTTTGCGAGGGAGAATTTCCCTTAATTGAACCAATTCCACCGAAACCGCCGATTCCAAAAGATTTGATCTGAGCGTTTGCTGTAAAACCAACTACAATTAAAAAAACAAAAATTAATTTCAGCTTCATAATTTTTCCGGATTTCATTTTTAGTTGATATAAAATAGGATTATTTTGCTTTAAATGAGAGTCACAAAAGGGAGAAATGTAAATGCAAAACAAACTGTATTTTTATAGAGCGCTGGTTACTGAAGCTTACGACGGCGACACAATAACGGTTAACATCGACCTTGGATTGAAAACACATATTGTTGATGAAAAGATAAGGCTGCACAGGATTGATGCCCCGGAAGTGCGCGGTGCTTCCCGGCCTGCCGGACTTGCCGCAAGGGATTTTCTTCGATCAATAATTTTAAATAAACAAATTGTGATCGAAACCATTAAAGACAGAAAAGGGAAATATGGGCGTTATCTAGGCGAGATCTGGCTGCCAAATGAGAACGATGAATTTCAAAATATAAATGATCTTATGGTAACTGAAGGGCACGCCGTATATAAAGAATATTAATCTCAAATTTATTATCCCGGCAATTGTCGGGATGACGAAACGATTAAACT
>JAENZU010000162.1 GCA_016841125.1 Melioribacter sp.
CGCTTGAAATATTAGAGAACTACACAGAGATAATTAAACCAAAAGATGGTATTGAATGGCGTGCAAATTTTCAAAAGTGTGCCGATAATTCGTCTCATCCTCATTGGTTCACTTGGAATAAAATAGAAAATCCCACACCCAATTTTCATTTACCGAAATATTTTGGAAAAATAATTTTTGAGTAATAAAAATAATATTTCATATTAAGAGCGTGGCATTATTTATTAGCTTTTCTTTGCGATCTCCGCGATTATTCTCCGCGTGCTCTGCGTGAAATTTTTGAATCATGAATATTGAATTTCCAATATCCAATTTTGAATAAAAATTTTGAAATTCTGTTTTTTCTCCACGTGTTCTATAATTCACTGCAGGCTTTGCATGGTAAAAATCTTTTACTCAGTGGGAGAGAAGTATAATTATATTAAATTATCCCCAAAAAAGTTTTTCCCGAATTACAAAAGCCTAGGGAATGTACGATTTAATTAATGCTGCCTATTTCAATATTGGAAAGCAATAGGAATATTGCAAAACTGGTATCAGGCGTTAAGTGGCATGCCCATTTTCAATAGTGTGCCGATAATTCTTCGCACCATCATTGGCTTACATGGAATAAAATAGTTAATCCCACACCTAATTTGTATTTAACGGAGTATTTTGGAAGTGTCCTTTTTGATTAAGAAGAATCCTTAAAATTTTGATTATAGTGTTTTCAAAAATATTATTACTTATTTCACGCAGAGACGTAAGAGTAAAATAAATGAACATCAAGCTAACTTTTTTAAAAAGAGTATTATTATTTTATACAAAATATTTGTTCCCAATTTGGGAACTTACTATATTGCATCATGCGTATAATAGCACTAAAAACTATTAAGGATTATTGGACAAAACATTCGGAAACGGAGCAGCCTTTAAAGTCGTGGTATGATGAAGTTAAAAAAGCCGATTGGGAAAAGCCGGAAGATATCTTGAGAGAATTCCCTAAAGCCAGAGTTATTAAAAATGATAGAGTAATTTTTAATATTAAAGGTAATAGATTCAGACTTGTTGTTGCAGTAAAGTACGATTTCAAAATTTTCTATATTAGATTTATCAGCACACACGCCGAATATGATAAAATAAATGCAGAGGAAATTTAAATGAATATAAAACCTATAAAAACAAAAAAAGATTACGAAGAGGCTCTGAAGCAAATTGATACCCTTTGGGAAGCTAAACCAAATACAACAAGAGGTGATAAACTGGAAGTTTTAGTTACTTTAGTAGAAGCCTACGAACAGAAAAACTATCCGGTGGGTCCACCCGATCCAATCGAATCGATAAAGTTCAGAATGGAGCAAATGGGTTTAAAACAAGCTGATCTTGCCGATGCAATCGGAGGAAAGAATCGTGTATCAGAAGTGTTAAATAGAAAAAGAAAGTTGACGATTAAAATGGCTCGCGAGCTTCACAAGAGATTTAATATACCTGCCGAATCGCTACTTGGCTGATTAAATAAACATGGGTTAAAATTAATTATTAGACACCATATTAGATTCAAATCCCGAATTCACTCGGAGGTTGGAATAAAAAAATATTATACTGGACATGATCAGACAGAATTACGGCGGGAAAATTTATTTTTAGATTAAGTTCGAAAGAACAGGCAAAAAGACTGCGGTTATAATTCAGAATAATTAGAGGATAAAGTATATTGTTCGATGCCGAAAATAGTCTTTCCCAAATTATAAACGCCAACACAATGGACGATTGCATTTATCTTGCCTCTTGATATACTGGCAAACTACACTTGCATTACTAAACCTAAAACAGGAGAAGATTCTTTCGGTTTGCATGTTTTCCAATTTCTTGTAGGTTATAACTATCAATATTTAAATGATTGTGACAGTTAATTCAATAATAAAAACTCACTAATCTAATAAATAAATTTAAAGTATATTAGAAATTATTTGTACCTGACAGCTTAACAAGACATACAAGTATAAATTACAAACTGAATTATCATTAAAGATTAATTTTTTCTTTAACAAATTTGGATAAGCAAATGAGTGATTATAATGAACCGGTAGAAAAATTAGACGAAAAGACATTAGCCCAAACGAGAGCATTAAACAGTTTGAAAGAAGAAATTGAAGCGGTGAACTGGTACAATCAAAGAATCGATGCAACAAAAGATGAAGGATTGAACAAAATTCTGACCCACAATATGAAAGAGGAAATGGAACATGCCAGTATGACTATTGAGTGGCTAAGACGAAATATTGACGGTTGGGAAAAACAGCTAAAAGACTACCTTTTTACCGAAGATGAAATTGCACATTAGGATAATTTTCAATGGCTAATTTAGATAAGAATAAAAAAATTGGACTTGCACTTGGAGGCGGCTCTGTTCTGGGAGCCGCTCACATTGGTGTGTTGAAAGCAATCGAAGAAGAGGAGATTGAAATTTGCTGTATTGCCGGCACCAGTATTGGAGCTTTTATAGCATCGCTTTTTGCATTTGGTAAATCTTCCGACGATATCAAGCAATTAACGGAAGGACTGGACTGGTTGGATATCTCCAGAATTGAGCTTTCAAACTTGGGATTACTATCTAATGTTAAGCTCGGTAAATTGATTGTTAAATCAATAGGAGACAAAAATCTTGAAGAAGCTGATCTTACTTTAGCGGTAGTTGCCGCCGATATCGGTACCGGTAAAAAAGTTATATTAAAAAAAGGCAGTATTGTTGACGCCGTAAATGCAAGTTCTGCACTACCGGGTATTTTTAAACCGGTTGAAATAAATGGGCAACTTTTGGTTGACGGCGGTGTTTTGGAAAACGTTCCGATCTCCCCTCTCAAAGAATTCGAGGCTGAACAGGTTATTGCTGTAGATTTAAATGCAAAACATTCTTATAAAAAACCCGAAAATATAATTGATGTATTGTTGAATGCATTTAATATGACATTGACAAATCTCTCAACCCTTCAAACAAAAGATGTTGAATTTATTATTGCTCCCGATCTTTCAGAATTTAACTTGATTGATACTGATCAGTTTGAAGATCTGATTGCGAAAGGATACCAGGATGCAAAAGAATACCTCAACTCAATATTGTAAATTAAATATTTAATTCTGCTATTTAAAAAGGAATAAACCCCCGGATGTACTCCGGAGGTTTTTTAAAAAAAGTACATATCATTTTATCTGATCGGGCGGAATTGCTGCAGGCACAACATTTTCAATTGGTTTAGTAGATTTAAAATAAACGAACATTGCTTCGAGATCTTCGTCGGTTAATTTTGCAAAATTATACCAGGGCATAGGAGGTAATAATTGGCGTGAATTGTCCATCCCCTTAAATTTACCTTCACGCAGCGATTTCTTAAATTGATCGAGCGTCCAATTTCCAATACCTGTTGGATCTGATGTCAAATTAGCGGCAAATGAAACACCCCACGGACCCACTGCTGTTGTCAGATCGTGACTAAAAAGTGCCCAATTCTGCAATTGTGATTTATCAATTGGAGGTAAAGGAGTTCCCGCCGGATGACCGGAAAATCTTTTCTCAACGTCCTCTTCCGGACCCATCTCCCCCATTTTCTTTGGTGAATGACAATCCCCGCAGCCGATAGTATTTACAAGATACTCTCCGTGCTTAAGCATTTCTGCCTGCGACATTTTTTTATCTGCGGGCTTTTCTTCACTTGGGCTTTTACATGCGATAAATAAAAGTGATGTAAAGATTAATATAACCCCGATATAAAACAAGAAAGTTTTGTTCATTTATTAAACTCCAATTTTTATTTAATTATTTAATTATTGAGTAAAGGAATTGCTGCTTTCTTAGCTTCAATTTCACAAATCGGCGGTAATAAAAACGGTGTGATGACGCAGATTGATGAGGAAATTTGTGAAGGAAAATGAATAATGTTTTAAGATTAAATTCATATTATTTAAGATAGTTTATCTTAAATTAGATTTTTCTAAATTATTTGTCAATAGAAATTATTGAGTGGGAATAAATTATTCCCAAATTTGTCATCCCGACAGCTGTCGGGATGACACATCGACTAATATTTTATAAGGTTTACGCGCCTCTGGCGTGGCTTGACTGCAATATAACTGTAAGAAAATCTTTCAAGCCCAAGAAAATCTAAGTCGGGATTAAATACTTATTATTTAACAAGTTATGTTAATATTACGTTAATGATAAATTTCCCAAATGAACAATCTGAGTTAATATTTGATATGATTTTGGGAGACCAAATCTAATACTTTCATGCAATATTTGTTTCTTGAAATTCGAATGTAAATTAATTTTTCGATGGATAGCTATAAGAAGCAGATTTCTATTCTGGTTTGTTTTTCTATTAATCCTTCAATTGTATTTACTTGGTTCACCAAAATTTTGATACTGAATTTTGGATTTAATTGATTTATTGAGTATTTTCACTCAGTGTATTGAGTAATTTTACTCAGTATGCTCAACCTTTTACTCAGTATTATTATTAAAATGTACCAGAGAAAACAGCTTAAGATTTTAAAAGAAAGGATTTCGGAACCTCGCAGGCATATCCAGATATTGTCAGGTCCAAGACAGGTGGGAAAAACAACTATAGCCATTCAATTAACTCAAAATCTTTCAATTCCTTTTAATTTTGTCTCCTCAGATGCAGTATCCCCTTCTAATTCTGTATGGATAGATCAGCAATGGGAAACAGCTCGAATCAAACTTGAAAATTCCGGAGCAAAACAAATTCTATTAATAATTGATGAAATTCAAAAAATTGAAAATTGGAGCGAAGTAGTAAAAAAGAACTGGGACACAGATACAAATAACAAATCAAATTTAAAGCTTCTTCTGCTCGGTTCATCAAATATGTCCATTCAAAAAGGTTTGACTGAATCTTTGACCGGACGTTTTGAAGTAATTACCGTTCCTCATTGGTCCATGTCCGAAATGCAGAAAGCTTTCAATATATCACCCGAAGAATATATTTATTTTGGGGCTTACCCAGGTGCTTCCGAATTGATCAAAGATGAAAAAAGATGGGAAAGATATATTCGTGATTCAATTATTGAAACTACAATTTCTAAAGATATTTTACAGCTAACAACTATACAGAAACCCGCATTACTAAAAAATCTATTTGAATTGTCATGCAAATATGCGGGAGAGATACTTTCTTATACCAAAATTCTTGGGCAGCTGCACGATGCGGGGAATACAACAACACTTGCCCATTATCAGGAACTACTCAGTAAATCTTGGATGATAGCAGGTATTCAAAAATTTTCAGGTTCAACGATTTCAACTCGATCAAGCATTCCGAAATGGCTGGTTTATAATAGTGCCTTATCTTCGGTATATTCTGAATATAATTTTGAAGAATCAAAACAGAAGCCTGAAATTTGGGGTAGACGTGTTGAACAAGCAATCGGCGCTCATTTAATTAATCAGACAAATAATGGAGATTTTGAGTTATACTACTGGCGCGAAGGTAATGACGAAGTAGATTTTATCCTAAAAAAAGGTAGGCAAGTTATTTCTCTAGAAGTAAAGACAAACTTCACAAAAAGTCACAGAGGTTCTGAAAAGTTTAATAATAAATATAAACCATTTAAAAATTTATTGATAAGCAAAGAATCATTAAGCTGGATTGATTTTTTAGAGATTGATGTCTCATCACTATTCGAATAATAAAAATTTTAGTGATTCTAATTTGAAATGTATTGGGAACGCAGGGTTTGCGCTCCCTACCTAAAATTGAATTTTATAATTTACCCAGTTTATATCTTTTTCGATCGTGCGGGTTGAGGTGAAGTTTTCTAACTCTTATGGATTTTGGCGTAATCTCAACCATCTCATCATCTTGTATATATTCTAATGCTTCTTCCAACGTGAATTTAATTGCCGGAGTAATTTTAACTGCCTTATCAGCACCGGAGGCACGCATATTAGTCAGCTTTTTCCCTCTCTGAACATTTACTTCAATATCGTTTTCTTTTGTGTGCTCACCGACAATCTGCCCAACATAAACGATATCGCCGGGATCGATGAAAAATTTTCCCCTATCCTGAAGTGAGTCTATTGCATAAGCTGTGGAAGGACCTTCTCCCATTGAGATAAGTACGCCATTGGTTGAAGATGCAATTGAGCCTTTAAAGAATTCATACTGATAAAATCGGTGATGCATGATTCCTTCACCTGAGGTTGCAGTTAAAATTTTTGTACGCAGCCCCATAATTCCGCGCGACGGAATATGAAATTCTAATTTTACCATCGACCCTTTATTTTCCATTTTGGTCATTTCACCACGCCGCTGCCCCACAATTTCGATCACCTTTCCGGCAGAAACCTCAGGGACATCAACAACTAAAACTTCAATCGGCTCAGCTTTTTTTCCGTCAATTTCTTTATAGATCACTTTCGGTTCTCTTACCTGAAGTTCGTAACCTTCACGTCTCATATTTTCAATTAGAATTGCGAGGTGCAGAATTCCCCTTCCAGAAATTTTGTATGAATCTGGGGAGCTGGTTTCCTGCACGCGCAGAGCAACATTGCTTTCCAATTCTTTATAGAGCCTATCGCGTAATTGCCGTGAAGTAACATACTTTCCGTCTTTGCCGTAAAAGGGCGAATTGTTTACAGTAAAAGTCATGCTGATTGTCGGTTCATCAATTGAAATTATGGGAAGTGGTTCAGGATTTTCCGCATCAGCAATTGTATCACCAATATCTATATCTTCAACACCCACTATTGCACAGATATCTCCGGCTTGTACAGATTCTACTTCAAGTCTCTGCAGACCTTCAAAAACGAAAATCTGTCTTAAACTGACCGGTTTGATAGATCCATCTCTTTTAATGATACTTAATTTTTCTTTTTTATCCAGAGTTCCTCTAAATACTCTTCCAATACCGATTCTGCCGACGTAGTCGTTATAATCCAATGTTGTAATTTGAATTTGTGTTGCACCTTCTAAAACAGGGGGGGCTGGTATTTGTTCAATAATTGTATCTAAAAGCGGGTTTAAGTTTTTCCGTTCAGATTTCATATCTCTTATCGCCCATCCGTCTCTGCCGCTCGCAAATACGTAAGGGAAATCAAGCAAATCTTCATTAGCGCCAAGTTCAATAAACAAATCGTAAATCTCATCTAAAACTTCTGCGGGACGGTTATCAGCTCTATCTATTTTATTGATGACAACAATTGGTTGAAGATGCAGACTCAGAGCTTTTTCCAAAACGAAACGGGTTTGAGGCATCGGACCTTCGAATGAATCAACCAGCAGTAGAACGCCGTCTGCCATTTTTAAAACACGTTCTACTTCGCCCCCAAAATCCGCGTGACCCGGCGTATCAATTAAATTTATCTTAAAGTCTTTATATGGAATACTGATATTTTTGGCAAGAATTGTAATTCCTCT
>JAENZU010000163.1 GCA_016841125.1 Melioribacter sp.
TGCGTTAGTAAAACCAAGTTTGAAATACTTTTTTTAAATTGACTGTAATCAAATTTAAGAGTTTTTAATAAGGGGGCGTCAGCATTACCCGGCTCCATAATTTCTATTGTATCAAAAAAACTTTGCTTCATTAATGCAATATCCTCTTTCGTTAGGTATTCCGGTTTCACATCATAAAATGCAGTTTCTGAGGGGAGGATAATATATTCCCTTCCCCGCTCAGTCTGACCCTTAAAAACCCAAGTAGGAATATAATCCAGAGACGAAACGTATACTGATTTTTTTGTAATATTTTTTGTTATCTCAAAATTTAATATTGGGCCCGTATCAGAATAACGCCACCGCTGATTTGAAATAAAATTACCAAGTGAATAAGCAATAAATCCTTTACCAAGCTTGTTCTTTGATTCAAATAATTCAATTTTTTGAGCAACGTGAGGATGACTTTGAATTACAATATCAGCTCCGTATTCAATTACTTTACTTGTTAGTTCAACTTGTGAACTTGAAGGTTTTCTTTCGTACTCAACACCGTTGTGCAGATAAACGATAATAAAATCCGGATTCAACTTTTTTGCCTTGGCAATATCATTTTTAATTACCGATGTATCAATTTTACTTATAAGATAACCTCTCGAATCTCCATTAAATGTGTAGGTATAACCAAGAAGTCCGAATTTAATTCCGTTTTTTGAATAGATACGAATTGAATCCCTGTCCCTTTTCGAAGTATATGTACCGTTTACTTCCATTCCGCAACTATTAACATTTTCCAAAGTATTCAGAACTCCGGTTCGCCCTTTATCAATTGAATGGTTATTTGCTGTAATAAGAATATCGAATCCGGCGAATTTAAGTCCACCCAGAAAATCTTCCGGTGTATTGAAAATTGGGTAACCGGAGTAACCCATTTCTTTTCCGCCAATAACTGTTTCTAGATTTCCTAATGTAAAATCAGCAGTTTCAAGCAAATTTTTAACTTCAGCAAAAACCGGTTTGAAATCAAAGGTGTCCTTTCCAACTCTGGCATAGTTAAATTGAGTTGAGTGGCACATAAGATCTCCGACAAACGAAAAAGAAATTGTTTGAACTGAATCCTTATCGGCTGGAAACGTTTTACTTTGAGGCCCTCGATTCTCAATTTGACTAAATAGAGTTGTGCCGGAAAAAAGGATAATCGATATAATTTTAAAAAATATCATTCAAAAAAATAGGTTGAATTATCAAATAATCCAACCCATTTGTTAAAACAATTAAAAAAGATAAAATCAGTTATCTTTTTTGTTAGCCTTTAAATCCTGAACTTCAACCCGGATTTCTTGAGCCAGGTTCTTCAACTCGCTCATTCCTTTTCTTACGCGAGTTCCTGCTGCTGCTTGACCTTTTTCGTAAAATTTAACTACGTCCGGTTCGAGCGATTTCAGGTATTCAATCAGCTTGTAATATTTTTCACTCATACAGTTCCCTCCTTATTTGGTTATGAAATGAGTTATTTAGAGTTTTCGAGAATAAGTTCCGCAATATCTTTCACTTCTACATCATCTTGTTTTTCGAAAGATTTAACGCCGTCAGACATCATTGTCATACAAAACGGGCAAGCAGATGCAATTGTATCGGCACCGGTTTTTAGAGCTTCTTCAGCCCTATTTTCATTTATCCGTGTACCTTCAGTTTCTTCCATAAACATTCTACCGCCGCCGGCACCGCAGCAAAAACCTCTATCGCGATTTCTATCCATTTCTACAAGTTCTGCACCTTTTATCATTGTAAGCGGATCGCGCGGCTGATCATAAATATTATTATACCTTCCTAAATAGCATGAATCATGATAAGTAATTTTATTCTTAATTGCTTCATTTTTTAATTTAATTGAACCATCTTCCAAAAATTTATTTATCATTTCAGAATGATGTAAAACTTCGTAATTACCGCCGAATTGAGGGAATTCATTTTTTAGTGAATTATAACAGTGGGGGCAGCCGGTAACAATTTTCTTAACCCCGTAACCATTGAGTGTTTCTATATTTTCCTGCATAAGCATTTGAGCCAGATACTCATTGCCCAATCTGCGTGCGGTATCACCATTGCATTTTTCTTCAGTTCCAAGAATTCTAAAATCTACCCCGGCTTTCTGCATAAGTTTTGCAAAAGCCACCGAAACTTTTTGATAGCGAGTATCGAAAGAACCTGCGCATCCAACCCAAAAGAGGATATCGCCGCCATTATCTTCAGATAAAGATTTAATATTCAATCCTTCAGCCCAGTTTGCACGGTCTTGCGCATTAAATGCCCAGGGAGTGAAATTAGTTTCGATATTTTTAAATACGTTGTTTAATTCGGAAGGAAATGCTGATTCCATCAAAACAAGATTTCTTCTCATTTCAATAATTGAGTCGAGATGTTCAATTGAAACGGGACATTCATAAACACAAGCATTGCATGAAGTACAAGCCCAAAGTTCTTCCTGAGTTATGTAATCGTTAACCAAAGTTTTATCTAAAATACCTTCTTTCTCTTCAATTCCTGCAACAACAAGCGGTGCCTTTTCTTCAACCCTGTGCCGGATATCTACAATTATTTTGCGTGGTGAAAGCAATTTGCCAGTATTAGCCGCGGGACAAGCGGCAGTGCATCTTCCGCATTCCGTGCAGGCGAATCCATCCAGCATTTGTTTCCAGCTCAAATGTTCAATATCTGCAGCCCCGAACTGTTCGGCATCTTCATCTTCCAAATTGATTGGGGCAAGCGCATATTTCTTATCATCAAACTTTGAAAAGAAAACATTTGGTATTGAAGTTATTACATGAAAATGTTTTGAATACGGCAGAAAATTCATGAATCCGAAAATTACCAGAATATGAGCCCACCAGAAAATTTCGTATGCCGCCATTGTTTCTTCAGTTGGACCTGCAAAAAGTATTTGACTAAGCGGTGCCGAAAATGGTCGTAATTCCCATTTGCTTAATTGAAAATTATTTAATGCTACATGCGCGGAATTCTGCCCGAACATTGTAATGACAACTAATAAAATAAGAAGTAATACTACCGTTGCATCAAGCTGGCTTGCTTCGCCGGTGGTTAATCTTGGAACCTTAATAATGTGCCTTCTATAGAGAGCATAAAGTACGGCGGCAGCAACGAGAATTCCGAATAGATCTTGAGTAATTGTGATGAGGGAATAAACAGGACCTAAAACTTCAAAGCTTATTTTGGGATAAAACCCTTGAAGAATTGACTCGAGAACAGCAAAAATAAAAAGCATAAATCCCCAAAAAATGAGGAAGTGAACAGTTCCGGCAACGGGCTCACGAAGTATTTTAGATTGACCGAATGCAATTTTCAGAACATTTTTAATTCTGCCTGGTATATTTTCAAATCGGTTTTCACTTTTACCGACTCTCAAATAAGATATAATTCTATTTAAATTATAAATCAGCAGACCCAATGCTGCCAGAAAAACGATTATAAAAATGTAGTTTTTAAGCTCCATTTATGTTCACTTTTATTAAGCCGGAAGTTTTGGAAATTTTTTGGAAATAGCATAATAGATACTGACCGCGGCTGAAATTTTAATAACATCCCAAACACCGAAAATTACTGCGCCGTAGTATAGACTTGTATTTAAATCACCGCTAAAAAACAGTGACAAATAAAGAGCGCCCGAGAGTAGTATTACCAAAGAGCCGGTAATCATTGCAAAGACGACAGTTAATAAATTTCTTTTTCTTTCAATAATAAAGCCGGTTAAATATGCGGCAAAAGGAAACGCGATTAAATATCCGCCGGTTGGTCCGAATAAAACAGCAGGACCCATGCTTAAACCTGCGAAAACCGGAAGTCCGATAAAACCTGCACCGATATACGCTAGCTGACTGTACATTCCATTACGTGAACCGAGAAAAGCACCTGCAAGAAGAACCGTTAAAGTTTGTAAAGTGAAAGGAACCGGTTGAACCGGAACAATAACCTGGGATGCAAAAACAGTTATTACTGCGAATGATATTATCCAAAATAATTGTGTACTTAATGCTTTTGAAATTTTCAATACAGCAGCATTAGATTTTACATTTTCGTACGAAAACATTTTTACCTCTATATAAATTAATTTAATTGTTTCTGAAAAAAATTATTTGTTGCACTTAGTAATTTATCAAATTTTTCTGAACTTCCTTCGAAAGGATGTTTAATATCGAAAGTATGTCCGGTGTTATTCAAAATAAATAATTGTGTCATTTCTTTATTCGACCATTCATAAAGCTGATCTGCTTCTTTTTTTGAAACCGCTAAATCTTGATCACCGTGAGCGATCATCAATGGTTTATTCAAATTTTTTACTGCTCTTTCCAGATTTAATTTTCCGTCTTTGTTTTTTTCGAGATCTTCCAACAAAGAATAATTCATCCGCATCATTTTATTTGTGCGGGAATTTAAAGCCTCAAAGAATCCTTTCTTTTTCCACTCCTCTTTTTGACGTTCGGAATAACGATCCAAATTGGAAACAGCCGACCAAGTAACTACGGCATCAATTTCTTCTTTTTTTGATGCAGACAAAAGTGAAATTGAACCACCGCGGCTGTGCCCGATCAATCCTATTTTTTCAGGAATAACTCCATTAAAAAATCCTGATTTAACTGAACCAATCAATTCAGATAATTCATTGACTTCTCTGGAATATGTGTTTTCAGCAAACTTATCAAGCTCGCTAAATTCAACCGGATCATCGCCAATGCCGTTATGCGAAAAATTAAAAGTTATTACAAAGAACCCTTTATCAGCAAAGTAATTGGCAAGGTAAGGACCGAATCCCCAATCTTTGAAACCTTTGAATCCATGAACAAAGATCAAATATTTTTTTGAAGCAAGATTATTTTCACCGAATGCGGATATGTGAAGTTTTTCACGGTCAGAAGTTTCGAAAATTAAATCTTTGCTCATGTCCAAATATGCCGATAAGACGCTCAAAAGTCAAGATTTTGGGCGGAATTTTAAGAGTTCAGAAATTGAGCCAATTACCCAGGATTTCACCTTAATATTTCGGTAATTACAAATTTAAGATCGCGCAATTCCTAATCAGAAAGTCTGATATATTTTCAATATTCGAATTAGGTTATCCGCCAATAATATCCGGCACAAATGCCTGCTGTAAAGAAGCAGCTAAACTTTGCGCAATTTCTTTTTTACTTAGTCCCAAATAATCGGTACCGATAGAATTAATTAATTCAATTTCTTCATCTCTTATGTGCTGATCACTAATCACAACTGAGATAAGATATTCCAGCATTGAATATCTATCGGCAGGATTTATCGATAATATTCCTTCAACAGATTTTTGGAAAAGCTCGGTAATCTTTTCTATCCCGCCTTCCATCAAGTTATCAATTAATTGTCTCGGAAACATATTAGTGCCTCCAAGCATGAAAAGAATTTTTTCCATTTCATCACGTGAAAGTTCTTCATCCGACATGGCAACAAGTAAACCGCCGCTAGCAATAAAATACATCCTATAATAATCTAAGTCGGAATCTGCTAAAACTGTTAAGAGTCCGGCTAATGAATTTGTATTTTCTACAAGATCAGAATCTTCTGAAATTTCGGTTTTGTTAGAAATTTGATCGTAAAGATTAGACTCGCTAAAATACTGGAGTGCTTTCAGTCTTATTGGATTTATTGGATGAGATACGCCCAAATAAGTTGGTTCCGCTTTTAATTTTTCAACCAGTTCGTCAGTTTGCGCAAGGTAGACATCAGAATTAAATGATATTTTTTCGGTATCTAAACCAGAGGTTAATTTGAAAAACCCGGAAATTACTTTATTCAATTTTGGCGAGGCAATGAATCCGTATCTATCCGCGGTCAGTTCTGAAAGCTGCTGCCAAAAACGGATTTTATTCTCAATCACAAAAGGCATTCCGCCATTCGGATATAGAAAATTAACTACACGGTTTATTCTCGAATAACCGCTTATCAAATGCCCGATTTCATGACCAATTACAAACTTCAACTCATCTTCATCAAATTTATCAACTAAACCGGAAGTTATGATTATTATATTTTCATCCCTATCCCCCAATTTCGGGACTGCAAATGCATTAAGATCTGCTGAACTGCTGATAAAAACTTCGATCTCCTCTTCAAACTGTAAAGCATTTTTTACTTCAATAAAAATATCATAAAGCTTGGGAGAAAGGTCTTTGTTTAACTTAAAACTATAACCTTCGTGGAGCTGTTTAATTCTGTTTGTAGGATCTTCAATTTTTGCTTCCTCTAAAATTTTCTCAATCTTATCAAATATCAAAAGATCCATAATTCTTTGTTTCATATCCTGCTCAGCTTTAACGCTGATAAGTTCATAATTCATAAAGCCTCCAAATTTCTAAACATTAGTAATAGGAAAGTATATTAGATTTATTGTAAAAATTCTCAAAGGAAATATTCTAATTTTTTAAAATGAATTGCACACATCTAAACACTGTTTGAGTTTACTACAAAAGTTTTATACAGTATTAAAATTAATAAATAAAATATAAAAATACACAAAAATCCTTATTTAATGATACTTAAACGAGGCTATTAGATTTTGTAATAATTCAACTCGTAGTATTAAGAAAATTACTAACATTCCCCTATTTTCATTATGAATTACTTTGATATTTAGGTTTTGTATTTAATTGGGAAAAAAACTACTCTGACTATTGCATTTTATTCACCAACAATTTATTTTAAGATAGTTGATCCGATGTTCAAACATTTAACTATTCTATTCTAATACTATCCTCCTCACCTTTGAACAATACTCTCTTCATAATTCCGATTTTTATGACTGACATTGTTATTTATTTCTGCCGAATTATTCGTTCTGTGAAAATATCTAATTAACTATTCATTAGAGGAGA
The DNA here is from genome assembly GCA_016841125.1 of Melioribacter sp. Lineage (GTDB taxonomy): Bacteria > Bacteroidota > Ignavibacteria > Ignavibacteriales > Melioribacteraceae > JAENZU01. Next base: position 6,894 of record JAENZU010000163.1, read on the forward strand.
ATACTATGAAAAGAATATTTTCATTGTTAGTATTAGTATCCATCCTTGTTATTACAGGATGCTGCAATCCGGAAGATACCAGTACTTTGACGGTAACACTGCATCCCCAGCAGACAAGCATGTGGTGCTGGGCAGCAAGTGGAGAAATGGTAATGGATTTTCTGGATACTAGTCCCACCCAATGTACTCAAGCAAATAACCGTTTCGGAAGATCGGACTGCTGCAACAACCCAAAACCCGGACCTTGCGTTACAGGCGGTTGGCCGGAATTTGACAAGTACGGCTACACTTTTGATAGTACTTCCAATACCGCACTTACCTGGGCTCAAGTTATAAGCCAGATTTACTGCAGTAAAAAACCATTCGCATTCTCGTTGCATTGGCACGGCGGAGGCGGACACATGATGGTTGTTACCGGCTATATCACTACAGAAGGCACCAATTTTGTTTATGTGAACGACCCATGGCCGCCTAATGTCGGTGTCCAGCGTATTGATACTTATGATG
>JAENZU010000164.1 GCA_016841125.1 Melioribacter sp.
AATAATCTCTCCCGCCGCTTCGAAAATTGACTGATCTCTATTTTCGCTTCGCTGATAAGACGTTCCGCTTTGAAAGCAATGACTTTTGTGTCAGTTGTGTTCAGCTTTGTGTTGCCGTCTTGACTTAGCAGAAAACTACCGAGCATGTACGCAGCATCGGAATAGCCTTTACTCTCAGCTAAATATCCCATCGGATAAATGAAATAACCTCTTTCAAATTTTTCGTTCCGTTCTTGCTCTGTCAGCTTCGTATTATATTCACCGTTGATTAAATACTCAACGCAACCCACGAACATCTTATTGATATCTAGCGTAAAAGTTTTATTGTCTTCTCTTAGATTGTAGATGAAATTACCGACAGTAAGTGTGGGTTCGGTTAGTTTGTTTTTGTAACGATATTCGTAAATAACATAATTCAGCCACCTAAGGGAAAAGATTGCATTACTGATATGCTTGTAAATATGTTTTTCGGAAGTATCATATCCCAAATATTCAAGTATCTTCTGCTTCTCAATAACCAATCCTTCATATTTCTTCTGCAGATTAACTTCTCCAAGAATGATCACTGCTATTTTATGAGCCAACTTGTATACGTTTAGTTTCTGAAGAGCTTTTTCTATTTGTTCTGCTGAATACTTTTCTTCGAGCAGTTCTTCCTTCAGTGCAACTTCTGTTTCTTCAAGATAATCCAGATACAGCTTAGCTGAAAAACCAATTGCATAAGTTCCAAAATCTCTCACTACAAGTTTTGCTGTTTTATACTTTCCGGCTTTACTCAGTGCCGCACGTTCTTGAGAGGAAGTCAGCTCTGTGACTCCCAATCTTATTTCTTCCTCTTTTAATATTTCGGACTTTTCTTTTATGTCCGAATAGTTTGAGAATAATGCTCTGTTCGAATACATGGGCAAAATCTCTTGGTATGTTGTTCTGTCGATTTTAACATTTATATTGTTCACTCTTAAAAACCATTTGCCGCAGCTCCTCCGGTACTTGAAGTAAGCTGCTGGCTGATTTCGTTAATTGTACCGCATGCTCTCACAAACTCAACCTTCTGAGTTCCTTTGAAATCCGAGAGCTTGTTTTTCGTAAACTCGATGTTTATTACGGGCTTGTCGCTTTTTAGATCATCTACTTTATCGGCAGATAGCAGCAAAACTAAACTTGCATTGTATGCAAACTTTCCGGACTCCATAAGATCATCTATTGTCGGTTTGGAGTTTTTGCCTTGGTTAGCAGTCTTTTTACGAAGCTCTCCGGTAGCAATAATCGGTAGACCAAAAGAATCTACGATGAGCTTAACTCTATTCGCTCTTTCTATATTCTCTGTCCGGATACCTTCCGCCTTATCGCTGCTAACTTCCAAATTATAAAGCCCGTCAATAAAGACGATCAGATTATCGTGGTTGCCAAAATCTTCAATATCTTTCAGACATTCATCAATATGCTGAATATCTGATAAGTCTTTGATAACAAGTCTTTCTGTTTCAACCAGATTAAGAATATATTTTCTGGCAGATTCCAGTTTATTTCTTTCACCACTTAGATTTAATAATTTCGGTTTTTTAATGTTGTTAATATGTATTCCAGAGATAATGCTGATAAACCGGTAAACCGTATATTTCTTGGTATCATCAAGTGAATAGTAAAGCACTTTCAGATCAGCATTTGAATCAAGTGCATCTAATGTAATGTTTGTCATTAACGCAGTCTTGCCGATGTTTGTACCGGCACCGATGAAATAAAATCCCGGCTGCACTCCATCCATATGCTCACAAAGTTCGGAAAACTTATTTAACTGAAAACCCAAAGGTAAATTTGGATTGCGGTTGTCATCACTAGCAAATATCTCAAGTAATTCTTCGTGAAACGGTCTCTTATCCTTTTTCGGTTTTTCTTCAACCGGTTCGGAATAATCAAAACCAAACTCTTTAGCTATCTCAAAAAGCGAAGCAAGAGTGACCTTACCGTCACTTGAATTTAACAGCTCATCGAACTTTTCTTCTATAAATTCGGGAGTATCTGGGTAATTAGGATTGTTGCTTAATTCCCTCCAATATTCTCTGCCCTTCTCGCCCAAACCGGCTAATGCAAATCCGCATATAATCCAATTCTCACGACCGATTTTTTCATTTGATAATTGCTTAACGGCAGCGGGTAAAAATTTCAGTTTGTTCTCATTACCGATCTTTTTGAGATTTATACCCTTACCAAGTAAGCTTGGACTATAGATCGGTTCGGTCTCTTCGATTTCCAGTTCATCTGTTTTTACATCTTCAGATATGACTTCAAGAGGTTCGGCATCTTCATTTAAGTATAGATCGGGATCATGGCTGAAGAAGCAAGCTCTCGATGCATCTTTACAGCTCGGGTCTAGATTTACTTTCCAATTATTCTCTAAGATTGCTGCATGGTGTTTATAAGTGACCGTATAATTGTTATGATCGGTTACTGTTTCACTTAAGGGACACATTACTTTAAAGCCGTTTCCGCTTGGAGAAAGAAAGTACATGTAAACCCGGGAATCTTTCTTCAATGCATCTTTTAATATGCTGATCTCTGAATTATCCAATCCATCTATATCAAAGATCATGAATTGAATAGATTGAAGTTTATCAGCTTTTCTGTGATTATTCTTGAATATTCCGGGTGTGAAATAAGGTAGTTCGGTTTGTTTAATTGCTCTGCGTTGATCTTTGTCAGCGGCAGAATGGATTTTAGTTATTATATTTTTTAAGCCTTTGCTTGACTTAATTGTATCGATAATTTCATCGAGTGTGCATATTTCTAAGTTACTGTTATTCATCGAATTGCTAAATGAAAAACTATTTAACTTATTGGTGTTTATTTGATTATAAGATTGTTCCTTCTGTTTGTTTAACATTAGTTCTTTCTCCGTGATTAGGAGTTAATACTGTATTATATGCAGTTGTACGATTCAAATGAATTATGTTTTTTAGATTTCGAACCGTTTTTGAATACTCGTAAGCATCCACGTTAGAGTTTTTAGAAAAGAATTCGGCAACATGTTCTCTTAATTTATCCGTTCTTTCGAACGTAAAAACAGTTGCTCCGTTCAATCTATATTGGTCTTTCAAGGGACATCCGTTTAAAATAAGGTAAGCACAAAGATAATAATCCTTGTGTTTATAGGTTTGTGTCATGGGATTTTCCTCCTTGAAAAAAAGAGGGTTAATGGGTAATCCTCTTAGGGATTACTTTTTAGGTTGATGGTAGCCCATCCCCTTTATGTTAACTATGATTAAGTATAAACCATTTTACCTTTTAAAGCAAATAAAAGTTTAAAAAATTGAAATTATTTTTACTTTTTTATCGTGAAACGTATTTAACTATGGAAAAAACTATGGAAGTAAAAATTAAGTTGTTATAAAATAATAAGTTATAAAGATGAAAAACTCACTCGTAATGAGCAGGTCGTCAGTTCGACTCTGATAGTTGGCTCTCTATAAGTCCTTATAATGAATTGCTTTATAAGGACTTTCTCATTTTTTTGCATCAAGTCAAAAAACTGCTCAATCCGTATATTTAGTAATGACTTTTGTAAGGACTTTCGGACATACATTCTTTTAAGAACGGTATCCCTAAAGATTTTTATTTTATAAATAAAAAAAGCCAGTAAGGGAAAGCAAGGGAGTCCAAGCCCTAAAGCCTTACTGATTTTTTCTGTAAATAGAAGTGTTTTTCTTTGGGCTTATTTTTTATCAATCTATTAAGTTGAAAGCTAACGCTAAAAATCTATAGGCGCCGAATACAAAGTGCACAACAATTGCGATTGTTGTATTATTTCTGAATTGTACTATTGCGGGTAAAATGAAAAATTTTGGTGGGAATCTAAATTTATATAGGCGGTATCATTTCAGTTTGGTAAGATTCGTGATTCTTCTTTTCTATTTTCGATTATGGGACAAGAAGTAGTGTGGCAGGTATTTACTCTTCTTCAGCTGCTTCTAACCATTCAAGAGCTTTATCATAATCATCTACTGAAAAATTTTTAATTAAACACCAACGGCTGTTTTGGTTGGATAAGTTCGCTACATGTGTAAATTTATCCGGATCTGATAATAGTATTGCAACCCTATCTGTATTTTGAAAACCAAATTGCTGCAGTTCGCCTGCTGAAACATGAATATTCGTAGATTCATCCTTAACAATAGTTTCTGAGTGGTCAACTAAAAATTTTGTGCAATATTTTTGTCTAGCTAACTTTACTGCTTCTTTTGAATATTTTTCTGCCATTTGAAAGTTCAATCTTCCTTTAAGTTTAACAGCAACTACATCTTGATCCTGCAAATATTTTACTTCATAGTCCATTTCTATTACCTTTTCCGAAATCGATTTAAGTTATATAGATTTTCTTTGTAATACTAATTAATTTCTGCTGATAAAAATTGTATAAAATCAAAATTGACATTAAAACATAATTTGAGAAATATTAAGAGATGAGTAAGCCCATAACATCACAATTTTAAAATAAAAATCCCGGCCAAAGCCGGGATACAAATTTAAGAATAATCTGATCTTAGCTGATTACTCTAACTTCTGATGCTTGAAGACCTTTTGCGCCTTCAGTTACAGAATATTCAACTTTGTCGTTTTCTTCTAAAGATTTATAGCCATCACCGATAATCGACTTAAAATGTACAAATACATCTTCGCCATTTTCCTGCTGAATAAAACCAAAACCTTTTGTACTGTTAAACCATTTAACAGATCCTTGTTTGCGCTCTGCCATAACAGATGCTCCTTTTGTAATTAATTGAATGATAATTTTGACAGGGCTCTTAAATATACAGGGAAGTTTCGAGGTGTTTCTACATCTACTTCTACATCTACCAACATAAAGCGGGTATTACATTTAAAGTTACTGCCTAACTCCACAAATCTAACATATTTATAATTAGTAACCTAATTAATTATTTTTTATAACCTTTAAATTCTTAAATGCCCCATCAGAATTATTTCCCATCCACAATCCGATTGATCCTCCTTCTCTGCCGGTCAATTCTTCTACTACTAAACTAGGCTGTTCATTTTTATTAACATAAACACTCACTTTCGGCTTTTCAACAACAATTTTGATATGGAAAAGGGAATTTGGATCGGGCGCGGAATCGATAAAATTTTCATACTTTCCGGTAAATTCTCTTCTCAACTTGCTCCAAGTAAAATTAGGATGAGAAATATATTGAACACAGTGACTCTTCCTTAACGAGTCATCACTCTGAAAATTGAACGGTCTAAAATAAACTGCATCGTAAGTTAGGTCATCAACTACTCTAAATGCAATGCCGACAAAACTTCTTCCTCTAACATCTTTTCCTTTGATATCTGCTTCTATAATTCCGTTTGTGAACTCAAAATTTTCAAGTCGGGCAATACCGTCTCCCGGCTGGGCATTAAATTCAACGGTGGATTGACCATTTGTTTCAATTATATTTGCTGCTCTATTGAAAAGACTCCATCCCTCACTTGTAACAATTTTTGACAAATTGGGAGTGATTTCAATTTCCTGCGCTGATATTAAATTAAAAAATAAAATTACCGATAAGACCAACAAAACTTTTGAATTGAGATAATTCATCTTTCCCCGCAACAAAATTTTTGTAAACATTAAGACGTTGGAAGTATTGGGTCAGTTTTACTTGTGGGGATATTTATTTAGAATTATTAAACTCTATTAATTCAACAGGAGCTCCATTTTCTATAATCATTGCAACTCTTACACCTTTTGATGGTGAGCCGATTTCTCCAATAAGCTTTCTGTCTTTTATGGCTTCGTCCAAATTATCAACTTCGAATGCAATATGGGGCACTTTTTTGATGATCTCATCTACCGGACTATCTTCTTCGAACCGCATCCACTCAATACCAAACTCACTTGTATCAAATCCCGAAACATAAAATTTATACTTTTCAATATACTTTTCATTCGGCTTTACTTCATTTGTCGGAATTCCAATATGATGAAACCGCATTCCTTTTTCGGAAGTGGCAAAGGGAAGTTGATTATCTTTTCGTTTTCTCAGAAGCTTCATTTCATTTCCTGATCTTTACTAATTGATTTCTAATTTAATATTATCTGATCTGAAATTAAAATCACAATTATATTTGCCTTCCAACTATCAAAATTGAGAATTTGTTTTCAGAATGCGGTTTAGCAGTTTTGATCCGATAAGTTTAATTATGTTGCCTTTTGGGGCATCACTGTAGCTTGCATAACAGACTTGAAAAATTTAACATAATAAATAATCAACGATTTTATTCGATTTACGGAGTATCACAATATAAATGTGTGGTACTTTTTTTGATAAAGTATTGAAAACAGATTTATTTCAATAATTATCAGTGAATAGCAAAGCTTACCAATTCAACAGTATTTCATTTATCTGATAATAAGATAATGCGATCTCTAGCTTAATATTTGTTAAGAATAAATTCTGTACGCTAAATTTACTTGTAACTATTTAATTGAGGAAATTATGAAAAGGATAATTGTCATCTTGTTTATTCTATTGGGAATTGTGGTTTGGGCTCAAGACGGCTGGTATTATCAAACTCCTACTAATGTTAGTGACGTTCACTTTACAAGCAATAACACAATTATTGCAGTGGGAATGGGTGTTTGGAAATCAACAGATAGGGGAGAATCATGGACAGGTTATCCTGTTGGTTACTCTTTGTACGATCCAACCGGTGCAACTCTTCCTCTAAGAAAAGTAGATTTTTACTCTACATTAATTGGTTATGCCGTTGGTTACAAGGGGAAAATATTGAAAACTGTTAATGGCGGAGAAAGCTGGAATCTAATAAGCCATAATTTACCCGAACAGACTACTACATTTACCGGAGTTTCAGTCCTCGATTTCAATAATTGCGTTGCAATCGCCCATGCGAACACAGGTTCGGGCTACGGAAGTGTAATAATAAAAACGACTGACGGAGGCAGCAATTGGTATACGGTTTACGAGGAAGCAAGTTTATATTTGAATGATATCGATTTCCCGGATGAGCAAACCGGCTGGATAACCGGCAATTATAATAAAGTTTTGAAAACAACAGATGCAGGCAGCACTTGGACAAAATTTGAATTGCCCGGTACGTATCCTTTATCTCTTTCGAATTGTTTGTCATTTAAAGATGCCGATAACGGTATATTATCCACTCAGAGTTCAGATTATATTGTTAGGACGAGTGATGGTGGTGCAAACTGGGAAACTGTCTCAACCGGAATTTCCGGATATTCTGAATGTCTGCAGTATTTTTCAAATGGTACTGTTTTAATGCTGAAGGATGGGGGAGCAATTCTGAAATCAGCCGACGACGG
>JAENZU010000165.1 GCA_016841125.1 Melioribacter sp.
AGAATTTAATATTCATTCTTATATCCTACAATTAAAAATAGAATTGAAACATTTTATATGGGAGCAGATTAAAATAACTACGAACGCAAAATAATTCGTACCAAGCTAAATTTAAACGATGAAAAAGTATAGATCTGATGTGGGGCATTCGCGCTGCCAATAAAAGGGATCGACATATTAATAGATGCAGCAAAATTGCTTAGACATAAATTGAATACCAATAATTTTGAAATATGAATGATTAGATTAGATGAAAAATTGGATTTCACGATAAATCTAAAAAGGCTAATTGTTGAACTCGAACTTGAATCTTGCGTAAACCTATTCGGTATTAAAGATAACATTCCTGAACTTCTGAAAGCAATGGATATTTATTGTCAGCCATCCCGTTCGGAGGCAATTTCAATGACACTAATGGAAGCAGGAATGGCTTCACTTCCGCTCATCGGATCAAATGTAGGCGGTATTCCCGAACTTATTATTGATAAAAAAAACGGTTTTGTTTTTGAATCCGAAAATTCAAATGAACTAGCATCACATCTAGAAACCTTAATTTTGGATACCGAACTGAGAACACGCATGGGACAAAACGCTTATGATCTTACAAAAAGAAATTTCGACAGAAAAATTCAGGTAGAAAAAATGAGCGGGATTTATAGAGAATATTTTTATTCCATTAACTAATACGTATGCTCTCGAAAATGAATTCGCTTTACATCGAATTCGGAAATATCAGTTCGATCCCTCTCCATTTTTATTCTGTTAATTATAATTGATCCAAAATTTGTCGAGGCTGTTTCAAATGTTTTATAAACCGTTACACCGGAGGCGCACAAGTAAAACGGTTATTAGTAGTTGTGTTTTTTGTTCGTATTCCCACATTTAAAAATGTGGGTTAATACTAAAGAAGCCTTTTAAGACGGACTATACACTTTTGAGGAATATTAAAAACCCCGAAATTAGATTTCGGGGCTGAGATAAATTAAAGATTTAATGTTACAACAGATTTACTTGATCAGTAACATTTTCTTACTATCAACAAAGTCACCGGTTCTTAAGGTATAAAAGTAAATACCGCTGGATAATCCGGATGCATCAAATTGTACTTCATGATTACCAGCAGGGACAATCTGATCTAATAAAGTGCTTACTTCTTGACCTAAAGAATTAAATATTTTCAATGAAACCGGCGTATTTTCGTTCGGGATAGAAAAATTAATCGCAGTGCTCGGATTAAATGGATTTGGATAGTTTTGTTCTAAACTATATTCGTTAACTGCATTAATTTCATTTGAAGCCAACTGTTTCGGCAGTGCTCCAACATGATATGGTCGCATCATCTCATGATCTTCGTGAGAAAGAATATGACAGTGCCATACATATCTGCCAGGCCTATCAAATTTTGCAACAACTCTACCAACATATCCAGGCGGAACAATGAAAGTATCCTTCCACCCTTTTTCATTTTCAGACGGTGCTTCAGAAGCTCCGGTGGTGATTGAACTTAAGTCTACAATTTCTCCATTACCATAAAGACCATTATGCTGTAACTGAGCTTTTGTCTCAGATTCATAGTCAGTAATCGGTGCACGATCAATAATTTGGAAAGCAACAAGGTGAAGATGAACAGGATGCGCATCACCGGTAAAGTTGTAGACTTCCCATTCTTCAACAGCACCCAAGTCTGGATTTTCTGTAATAGCATCATTCCATGTTAATGATTCGATGTTTCCGCCGATTTCACCACCCAATAAAGGTTGTAATCTTCCGTATTCGTCAGTTCCTTCAAACAATCCTAGTTTACGAGTTACGGTTCCGGTGCCAAGAGAAGCGATCGAATTTAAGGTTGTTCCAGTAGAAACGGACGCAATCGGTATATCTTCATTTAATGTTTTGGTTACGTCAAATCTCATAATCTGACCGGTGGTTTCTTCATCAGCAATATCTTCCGGTTCTACCGGAAGTCCGCCAAAGGGTGAATCCGGTCCGAAATTTCTCAAATAGATATTGCTGCCCGTAGTAAAGCCTGAAAAATCCACAACAACATCCATTCTCTCTCCCGGTGCAATAACAAGCTGTGTTAATGAAACAGGTTCTTCTAGCAGACCATCGTCACTTCCAATCTGCAGAAAGGACTGAGCCGTTCCACCAGTTTCGTCATCTCTAAACTCCAAAACATAAAAACGGGAATCTGAACCATTCAATAAGCGAAATCTGTATTTGCGCGGCTCAACATCTAATTTTGGCCAGGCTTTACCATTAACTAGAATAAAATCACCAAAGAACTCAGCTAGAGCGGTAGGACCACCATTTGGAAATACCTGATTGAATAAGGGGTTTTCGTCTACTCCTTCACCTTCAATAAACTCCTCCCACGGATTCCAAATATTATTTGATGGCTCATTGGGATTTGCCGGCCAGAATAATTCTCCATTGTTATAAAAACTTCTATCCTGTATGACCATTTCTATTTCATAGTCATCTCCGGGTAATACACCGTCTTCAATCAGGCTAAGCTCATTTTCATCTCTAAGGAGATAAAAACCGGCTAATCCGGCGTAAACATTCAAACGTGTAATACCCAATGCATGATCATGATACCAAAGTGTTGCAGCTTCCTGATCATTATCGTATTTGTAAGTTTTTTTAACAAAGTACTGCCCATTTTCCTTGAAGTTTTGAGTGAACCATGCCTCTGGTAATCCGTCACTTGCGGACTCCGTATGCCCTCCATGCAAATGTGTAACGGTGGGGACATTTCCAGCATTGTACCAAGATTTAACTGACTCGATGTCATGCAAATAGTCCGGATGCGCCATATGAAGACTTGGATCTACAGGAAGAAAGTGTGCCGGTAATTTATTATGCCATTTGAATTGAAGCGGAACATCTTTCATTGCAATTATTGTTGCACCGGGATAAGTAGTTGGTAAACCGGGAAATTTGTAACCCCAAACTCTTGTCGTTAATGGATTTGATGCTGCATCCACTAATCCAAGATCCTGAAAGGTTTCTCTCATTTGTACCGACACTACTTTTGGTTTGCCCTTTGTAAGGTCAATTCGAAGTCCCAAATCTTTAATAACTGGGATATCATTAACAAATTTAGGATGAGTGACCGGGTCTAGCAAAGCTGGCTGCGAAAAACCTGTTTGCTGAAAAAACGTCAGAAGCAAAATTAGTAGAATTCTGAACTTGTGCTTATGAAAAAAAGAGAAAAGATCCATCAAACCTCCATAACTTAATGTTAGTTTTAGTTATTTTATTAGAGGGAAATCCTATGTTTTTTAGAAGAGATTATTTTCCTTCTAATTTTTCATATTTTTAAACTTATCAGTCCATCTACAGTTAACTAAAAATTTTGAATTTATTTCTATATTATTCTTCAATTTCTTCCCAAATTCACCAATTTCTTTTCTGGTGCTCTAAACAATATTTATTAAATATTAAAAACATTAAATTATTTTATATTCATAAAAGATATCTTCATTTAAGATACTTTATACTTAAATATATTATAAAAGACACAATGTCCGGAAATTTAATCCAAAAGTTTTTATTTTTTTTTAGGAGTTAGATTGGATTTACTAAAGCCAGTGGAGGATATAGCAGAAAAATAATAATTCTAAAAATTATCCCAAATTTGTCATCCCGACAGCTGTAGGGATGACAAATCGACTAATATTTTCTGAGGATTACACGCCTCTGGCGTGGCTTGACTACAAGATAACTATAAGAAAATATTTCAAGCCCAAGAAAATCTAAGTCGGGATTAAATACTTGTCATTTAACAAGTTATGTTACTATTACGTTATTGATAAATTTCCCTAATGAAAAATCTGGGATTATTTAATCAGCCGCACATTTTGTGAAGCATAGAATTCTAGGGCTGTCAAACGGTAAATATTAACACCGCTTGAAAGATTGCTTCCGTAAAATTCTAATGAGTATTTGCCTTGTGATTAGCCATTCTTAAACAAGAATGGCTAATTGTTCGCTCAATAGATTAAAAACCCTGAAATTCGTTTCCGGAGTTGAAAAAAAATCATTTCAATTATATTATTTTTGAGATTACTATTTAATTTAATACCTATTGTATTTTTTATAAAAGTTATTTCATATCTTTGAGCACACTGCGGAAAAATAATTAAAACCGTCACAAAAAATATCGGTCTCAAAGGTCGATTCGACTTCTTTTTGTAGCACCGCAAATTATAATCATATATATGAAAGGGAAAAATAAATGTCAGCAGAAAACGAAGTCCGCGAAGCATCAAATAAATTCTATGCAGCACTAAACCAAACGTTATGCGGTGAAAATAATAGAATGGCTGATGTATGGTCGCACAATTCTTCCGTAACTACATTGCACCCAATCGGCGGTCGGGAAGTCGGCTGGGATAAAGTGAATGATTCTTTTAATCAAGTTTCTAAAATTGCATCAGATGGAAGGGTTGTTCTGAAAAATCAAATGATTCAGGTTTTTAGCGACATGGCATTCGAAGTCGGGATTGAACAAGTGCAGCAGCTTACATTAGCTGGGCAAGATGTAAAAGGTGAAGTACGTGTTACAAACATCTATCATAAAGATGGAGATGCTTGGAAAATGATCCATCATCACTCGGATACATTACCGGTCATGATGGAAATTCTCGCTAGTTTACAATCAAAGTAAGTTAGAGTGACTTTTCAAATATTTAAAGTGTCTCAACCCTAGAAAATATTTATTGATTTGCCGTCCCGACGTCTGTCGGGATGGCAGATTGGTAATTGCTTCAATTCTTGTCAACCTGCAATAATAGAACATGAGCCGGTTATTAAATTACAATTAGGCTATATCGAGCAAAGATAAATTTCTAATTATTAAAAATTACTAAACTTTACTTTTACACGTGCTGATCAATTAAAATAGGATTTCCATCGGGATCGATGATAATTACACTTGCAGGACCGGTTGTGCTGCTATCGGCTTCGGTTTCAATTTTCACACCTTTCTCTTTCAGAATTCGCTGTATCTCCCGGACATCGGTGAAGGAATTTAGAGTGTTCGCGTTTTGATCCCAGCCAGGATTAAATGTTAAAGTGTTTCTTTCAAACATGCCCTGGAATAACCCGATTATGTGATCCCCGTTTTTCATAATCAGCCAATTCTGTGATTCTTCCCCGCCAATAATTTCGAAACCCAATTTATGATAAAAAGATTTTGACACTTCAATGTTTTTAACGTTCAAACTTACCGAAAATGCTCCTAAGTTCATTTATTCCTCCCAATGTTTATGATATTCAATTTTAATGATAAAAAAACTATCTAAAAATAAACATCCTAAAAATAATTCAATTAGGCAAATGACGTGAAAATACTTGTGTATTTTCTTATTTCATTAATATCATCTTCTTCATCTCAAAAAAATCGCCGGCATTTAATGAGTAGAAATAAACACCGCTTGAGAGATCGCTGCCGTCAAATTCTATTTCGTAAGTGCCGGGGGATTTTGCCTCATTGACTAATGTTGTCACTTTTTCGCCGAGTATATCAAACACATCTAGTTTTACCACCTCACCCCTGCGTGGAGAGGTTGGAATTGAAAATTTTATTTTCGTTATAGGATTGAAGGGATTCGGGTAATTTTGCGATAACGAATATTCTATAGGTACAGTCACAGCCTCAACAATATCGGAGTATTCAAAACTGCCGTCGTAATCGATCTGTTTCAAACGGTAATATAATCGGGTCGAATTTACGCTCGAAATTAAATCTAAAAATTGATAACTCTTCGGAACAACTGAGGAACCGCTCCCCTCTCGGAATCCAACAATTCTCCAATTGATTTTGTCGTTACTTCTTTCGATTTCGAATCCCATATTATTATTTTCTGTTGCAGTATCCCAATCTAGTATAATTTTTTCACCGGCAGTCGTTGCGATAAAACTTATCAACTCAACCGGCACAACTGAATCGACTGTGAATTGATAAGCTCCTTCGGGAGATGGCATAGGCTTGGTAACGGTTCTGCCCGAATTTGAAACGGCGGAAATATAGTAGTAAACTTTGGAATTAAATGACTGCAAAGGTATTGCGGCAGAAAATGTATCTGCGGCAACTTCGCTCATGGATAGTAGGTTAAAACCTTGCGTGGTATCTGTGGACCAATACACCGAAGCATTCTGCACTCCGCTTCTTGTTTTGATATAAGCTTTAACTTCGTAACCGTTAACCGCATTCACAGTAGTTAAAATTTTTGGATGCGAAATAAAGACAGGTTCTCTAACACCGATCTCTTTTGTAATGCAATGAATTGTACCGAGAAGCGGGATGATCTGATTTGAATTTATTCCTACAATTTTATAGCCTGGCATTGCCTCCCTGTAAATCCGCAGTGCGGTTGTATCATACTGAAACTCGTATGTCGGGACAATAACAGTTTTATTAATTATAATCGAATTGGTGTAAGTCCGGTAATCGCCGTTAGTATTTGGGTAATGACCCTGGGCGTCCGGCGGCATCGGAATGCGAACTACTCTGAACGGTCTTCCGAAACAAGTTTCATAATTATTCAAAATGTACTGTAAGTTTGCTTCTATCTGTGGACCGTCGGCAACACCTTCGGGATACTGACCCACAAGCAGCGTCTCTTCATCGAGCAGTTTCATGTGCATGTCAATGTGATGAATTACATCATACGGAAGGTTATCCATTTTTATGTATCTGCTGATCCCCATAAACCGCCGCATCATCGTATCAATTTCCGCTTCGGTTTTACCGGGGTTTTCACCTAATATCAATTTTGATGAAAATCCTTTTCCATGAGCATCATTCATAAAGTTTCCGCCAGTGGCAACAAAATTATAAGGCGTCTGCGTCATTTGATACAAAGGTATATTTTCTTTTGCTGCAAAAACTGAAGGAATTAGATCGTCGAGCGGACGCGGTCTGTTGTATATCCAATCAATTATGTACATGCTGTCCGCCGCATCGGAATAAACGCACCAAGGACCATAATCTCTGATCCAAATTGAATTGTAAGGAGCAATTATAAAATCTAAATTTACGAGCGGAACGCCGCCGCTTGTTAAATAACTTTTAACGCTGTTGGAATCGCTGCAGACAATATATACTTTCCCCTCTTCCTGCGCATGGTCAACTACCTGTCGAAGAATATTTTGGAATCCCGTCCAGGTGATCATCACACCTTCAAGTTCTTCCCACTCAGCCATTGTCCGAACCGGTTTTGCCGGCGGATTAAAACTTCCGAATCTGTTGACCGGAGGAATGTAAGATTTCATTTCAATTTTTTCTGAGTCTGTTAAATAGCGAGGCAGAACCTGCCCAAAAGAGTTAAC
>JAENZU010000166.1 GCA_016841125.1 Melioribacter sp.
TGAGCAACATGATCATTTGCATTGTAACTTGTAGCCTTTAGTGCAAACTTATGAGCTGCATTAATATTTTCTTCCCAGCGGTCCCAAAACTGGCAGGTCCACTCGTTAAAATAAGATAGTGAAAGCCCGGCATATGCTCTGCCATAGAACGGATCAATTTTAAGTGCGTGGTTAAAAATATTACGCGCTTTTTCATCATCCTTAATAGTTCCCCTTCTTAAATATTCATAACCTCTCAGCCAGCTATCATAGGCTTCTAAATTTGTAAACTCTTTTTTTCTCGCCTCAGCTAATCTTCTTGTATCAATCTGCACAGAAAGCGAACTCACAACTTTTTCTACAATGCTGTCCTGAATATCAAATATGCTCTGCATCGGTGCATCATATTTTTCTGCCCACAAGACGGTTTGATTATTTGGATCAAAAAGTTGTGTGTTGATTCGAATTTTATCCCCCATCTGCCTCAATTTACCCATCAGAAAATATTGAATATCGAATTTTTTAGCTGACTCCCAATCCGCCTTAATTTTTTCAGATAAAGATGTGTGTGAAGATATGATCTGAAGTGAAGGAAATCTGGAAAGATACGTAATGATATCTTCAACAAACCCGCGGGAAAAATAATCCTTTTCTGCATCCCCCGTTAAGTTATCAAACGGAAGAACTGCCAGGCTAATATAATTACTTCTATCTTTCATAACCTTTAATTTAAGCTTACCTGAAACTTGCTAAAAATACAAAAAGTCTTAATAAATCACACTTAAACTTCACTTTAAATTTATGATAACAAATGTTTGATAAAAGTTTTTTAGAAATCTATAGGATTGTAAAATATCATTTGGTTAAATGTTAAGAGTAATGCAGCTGAATTTATTTTGATTGTTAAATATTGAACGAAAAGGATGGTATAAAATTACTAGTTTTAAAACAGCAATAGACTATCCACGGTTAACGTCTATTGGAATATTTGCCCTTCTAATCTCTTCGAACCTGCCTTCAACTTCATCAACCATAAGCTGAAAAGTGAAAGTTATCTCATCATAAATTTCCTGTTCCATTCCGTGCAATTCTTCTTCTTTATAAAGTCGCTTACGGATAAAATCTCCTAGAGTTTCAAGAGCGTCTAACACTTCCCTTGAATTAAACCCTTGTGAATTGCGCAAATCTGCAAGCTGCCGTGCATACGATAGCGCAGATACACGGTCCTTCGATCTAACTGAAATTGCCAGAAATTCAAATGAAGTGTTTGAATCTTTTCTTAAATTTCCCTTATCAATATGATGATAATGAGGGAAGATATCTTCGTTACGCTTATCCAAAATATGATCAAGAAAATCATCAACAACTTCTTCCCTAATAAGCTCCAACTTTTGAGCAATTTTCAAGTTGGGTGTGAGTGTAATCGATTTCGACATTTTCAAATTTCTTTTATGCCACTCATAAGGGTAACTCTTCATGTGCTCGACCATATAAAGCAGCCGTCTCTGAATCTTATATCTTTCAGCCGGTCGCCAGCCAAATTTTTCACGAGTATAAGCTGAATCAACATTTAATTCTTTATCTACGTACTGCATCATCCATGGTTTTTCAAAAGGTCTGTTGCCAAATATTCTTCCCAGAAGATCCATTGCAATAACACCGAATGTTGCTATTGGTTTCGGCATATAAAAAGGTTTTTTTGGTTTGCCGTAATAATACCGGGTTGCTTTAAGAAATAAATCTTTGTGAGATATCGGATTTTCAGGACTCACATTAAAGATATCGTAACTTTGCAGTAAGTTGCTTTGTTGAATTATCTTTAGCAGCAGATCTATTACGCAGTGAACATGAATGTATGTAATTGCTGATTTACCCTTTCCACCGAGAATGTTAGATTTCCATCCCTTGTTGAGCCAGGTGTTTAGGAAGATATATAGAGGTCCGTATTCGCACCAATCACTGAATACCGCGGCAAACCTGACGACAGAGGTATCGAAGTATTTAGAATACTCCTTCGTCATTATTTCACCCATTTTTTTTGAGCGTGCATAGGCATATTCAGCATCAGGCGGAGTTGATTCGGAAACCCTATCCCCCTTTTCCGGGAATTTACATGCAGCAACCGAACTCGCAAAGATGAATCTTTTAATCCCGAGTTCTTTGGAAATTTCTAAAATATTTTTTGTGCCGTCAATATTTGTCCGCTGGTACTGCGGATTCTCATCGTAATTAAAATCATAATAACCTGCTAGGTGCAGTACAAAATCAACACCGCCATTTTCAAGCATCTCTGCCTTTGCTTTCTCAACCGATTGAATATCCCCTACATCTGCACTGATCCAAAAAATGTTGGGGTGGTTACGCAACGGAGAATTTTGAGGTATTCTTCTCTCCAAAGCATATATAGTAAAATGATCTTTTATTCTATCAAGAAAATAGTGCCCTACAAATCCTGACGCACCGGTCACTAAAATTTTTGGAAGATTTGCATCTATGTTATCCGGCATTTGACAATGTTAATTTCTTTGAGAGAAAAAGTAGTATAAGCGCCATAATTAAATCACCGACACCTGATAAAAAAACAACTAAAATATTTTCAATAAAAATATAATACCCGAATAAAAATAGCACTGCTATAAATTTGGCAGATATAGAAAATAGAACCATCACTTTATTTTCAACAGGGTCCTTCATTGCCATTAAATAGGCAACGACCATTACAATGTGAAATATTCCTCCCTGTGCTCTAAAAAAGTTTTCGGTGATGGGATTATAACCAAATTCAGTAAATAGATGTGTCGGTAAAAATAGTAATCCTAATCCCACAAAAAATGAGTGGAGTGCAACTAGAAATAAAAATATTTTCAAATGGCTAATGTTTACTTTCATCCGATATCAATTGATAATAATTATAAACCCATAAACTGAACTGCAACTCCGCTGAAGAGTATTATACCGCCTGCAAGTGCATGACTATATTTTTCAAATTTTCCAAGCGGCACCATTTTAATCCCATAAATTGAAACAACAACCACAGTAAGCATAGTGGCTATTGTAGTAATTCCGAATATGGCCGTGATGAATATCATTCCAGATAAACTGACCTCAGCGGCGGGATACATCAGGAATGGTATCAATGCTTCACAAGGACCAAAAATAAAGATTGTGAATAGAATCCATGGAGTTAAATTAGCAACATTTTTTTCTTCATGAATATGAGCATGCTCTTTATGGTGTTTATGCTCATGATCGTGAACAACTCCATTTGAATGTGTGTGCCAGTGAGCATGTTTTTTATTTTTGAGCGCATACCTAATCCCCCACACAAGGTATATTAATCCGAAACTGATAAGCAGCCAGGCTGCAATCTCCCCTCGTGTCGATTCAATAGCTTCCAAATTCCCGAGGGCAATACCTGCCGCCACTCCAATAATACCAAGTACAACCGAACTTAAAACATGGGCAACGCCCGAGAGAGCGGTTATCCAAATAGTTTTTGAGCGTGACCACTTTCCTGATTTGCTCATCACTATAAATGGAATATAGTGATCGGGTCCGAGCAATGTATGCAAAAACCCGATTGATGCTGCCGAAATAGCCAGTATATATAGCTCGTGATTCATTTATGTTATCCTTCCCAAATTCAAGAGTGCTGCTCGGTGGGCAGTACAGGAAAATAGTTGGCTAATAGTTTATAACCGACAAATATAATAGAGATCATCATTGCAGTGATAACGAACTCCCCAATTGACGGGAAGTAATCAAAACCGGGTCGGGGTGAATATGTTATTAAATAAGTATTGAATCTATTCAATATTAATCCGGCGACCATCATTATTGAAATATTAAAAAGCATGATCTGCGATTTTCTCACTGATTCTTTTAGTAGTAAAAAAAACGGTAAAATTGCAATCATTAGATTTTCAAAAATGAAAAGTAATCCCCACCAGCTGAATAGCAATCCTAATTCACCATAATAAACAACATCAAATAATTTAAGCGCAATATAAAGTCCAAGAATGTATGGTGTGATCTTCACAATTTTGGAAAGAAGATCTGTTTCCGGTTTTCGGTTGAATGTTCTGGCGGAAAGTGTTGATTCAATCACAACCATCGGATAACCGATTGCAATTGCGGATATTAAAAAGAATGCCGGTAATAAAGGTGAATGCCAGAGTGGATGAATTCTATCCACGGCAATCAGCATTACAGCACCGAGTGATGATTGATGAAGGGTTGAGAGAACAACACCTAGAATTATTAAAAACAACAATATTTTATTTACCAGAGGATTAAGAAATTTCACAATCTTTGCAATAAATCCTTCTTCCTTTTTTTGATATTTCTCTGCCATGATCGGGACAAATTCTAAAATAAGAACAGTGAAATATGTCATCACACATAATGATACTTCAAATAAAGGAGAATTCCCCTGCCACGAAGATGGCAAGATCGGATTGTAAATTTGCCACCATCTGCCTACATCCAATACAATTGCAATTACAGCCACACCATATCCAAGCAGGGCTGTAACTAAAGCCGGTCTTAACAACGGAGAATATTTACCTCCATTGAAAATGTAAACCAGCGCTGCCATTGTAAAACCGCCGGCAGCAAGTGCCACACCTGTAACTACATCAAAGGTGATCCAGAGTCCCCAAGGAACGCCATCACTTAAATTAGTTACGGCACCAATTCCGGCAGCCATTCTAACTATTGTGAATATTGCACCAACCGCAATAATAATAACACCAATTGTAAAACCTTTGGTCCACAATTTTGCTTTCATAGGTTCAGCATTAACTTTCATTGTCAGTCTCCTCCGAAAGTGGATTACTTTTATGCTTCTTCATATTATTATAAGCTAATAAACCAAGAGCGCCATATAGTGCAACTGGGGGTATCCAATATTTGAATATTCCGTGTTGAATGCTTTCATGTAATTCTATTGGCGGAGTTTCTCCGTACATTTTGTAACCGAGATCGGCGAACGAAATATCTTTAGGAGCAAGATAAAGTACTGAAGTTCCGCCTATTTCAGCTTCACCGTAAATATGAGTATTATATTTATCGGGATTATTCTTTATTCTTCTTTTGGCTTCTTTTAATAAGTCGCCGCGTTTACCGAATTTAATAGCGCCTCTCGGACAGACATCTGCACAAACGGGTGTTTCTCCTTTTGCAATTCTGATATCCTTACAAAAATCACATTTTTGAACCTTAGGAGTTGCGCTGTCATATTCGAAAGTCGGGGCATTAAATGGACAAGCAACTAAACAATATCTGCAGCCGATACATTTACCCGAGTCGTAGGAAACAATTCCGTCATCCCTTTTATGAAATGCCGCAACCGGGCATACAGATTGGCACGAAGGTTCGTTGCAATGGAGGCATTGTTTTTTAACAAAGGACCATTTATCATCAGTCTCTTTAAATAAATGGATCACTGTGTAATTATCGGCGTTTATATCCAGCGGCATGTCATAGCGGGAATCATTGCCGGTGTGCGATAAACCTTCGTGAGATTTTTTACAGGCTGTTTGACAGCCCCGGCAGCCGATACACTTAGTGCAGTCGTTCAGCATTGCGTAATTATCGGCATATTTTTCCTGATTTATTTCAGCAGCACTAAGACTTTTTGCAGCAATTAAGCCGCCGCTAACGGCAGACGCTGTTAGTTTAAAGAAGTCTCTTCTACTAACTGACATCTTCTGCCTCCTTTTCTTGTTTTTTCTTCATTGCATTTCTTGCAGCTACGGCACCTGCGCCCGCTGCAACTCCAACTAAACCGGTTACAACAGGATCAATAGTTGTATCTCTCTGATTATTTATTCCGGGATAAGTTGCCGGGGCAGTTGCAAATGTTATTGGAACTTGCGCATACATATTATCTTCATACGGGAAAAATGGCTCAACACATCCAACGCATGGGTGTCCGCTGCCAATCGGCCAGTTAACTCCACTGTTCCATTTTCTGTTTGGGCAGTCTGAATGGGTAACAGGACCTTTGCAGCCAAGTGCATATAGACAGCCGTCGTCGCCAAAATCTTTTGCGAAGTTTCCTAAATCAAATTGACCGCGTCTTGGGCAGTTGTCATGAATCAGCTTTCCATAAAAAGCTGTTGGTCTTTTATGTTTATCGACATCTATAGCAGCCAATCCACCGATTAAAACCGTTGCAACTGTGCCTATGAACCAATCCGGATGAGGCGGGCAGCCGGAAATATTTACAACCGGTGTTGAAATACTGTGCGCTTCTAAAACTTTATCAACCGGCATACAGCCCGTAGGGTTAGGCGGAGCAGCGGGAATGCCGCCGAATGATGCGCATGTTCCCATGGAAATAATTGCCATTGCTTTCGGGGCTAATTCAAGAAGATGTTCAAGACCTGTTATTTCATGTCCTTCCCTCTCTCCTATTTCGCAATAAACACCATCATCTTTTGTAGAAACGGCTCCTTCAATTACCAGTACAAATCCGCCGGCAGGTTTCTTCTTTAAGTCTTCAATTATTTTAACCGCATCGTGACCTTGTGTGGCAGATACATTTGGGTGCCATAGCATACTTAAATGTTTACCGGGAACTACTTCTCCCAACAGTACATCCTGAATTTCAGGACTTTTAGAATTCAAAACCGAAACAGAACATCCGGTACAGCTTCCTAATTGAAGCCATAACACAGGGACTTCCGCAACGGATTGAGCGAAAACTTTATTGAACCCGGGGATACCAAAAAGGCTTG
Organism: Melioribacter sp.; assembly: GCA_016841125.1. Lineage (GTDB taxonomy): Bacteria > Bacteroidota > Ignavibacteria > Ignavibacteriales > Melioribacteraceae > JAENZU01. The sequence continues at coordinate 6,723 of JAENZU010000166.1, forward strand.
CACCCATCAGCAGTCCGGTTCCTTTGCCAAGAAGTTCGACAAATTCCCTTCGGGTCCACTCTCGAGGTTTACCCATTTTTTTCCTCCATTAAATTATTTTTTATTTCATCAACTGATTTATAAATTTCTTGTAGTAAGTGAGGGATAAGTTTTGGAATGGCACTCTGAATTTCAGGAGTTAATTCTTCTCCCCAATTAATTGTTTTCGGCTGTACCCCGAATATCACAATTTTATCGGGCGCTTTACCTATCATTGATATCATTTGGAGAGATTCGATCAAACCGATCTGATGCACCGAAGTTTTGGGTGCGTCATCGTAATTCAGATCATCCGGTTCAAATTTAAAGATAGTTCCCGGTTTTTCCTCTGCCTTAACAGAATCGATGAATATTAGTTTTTCCCGTCCTTCGATAAAAGGCATCAAGTCAATTCCTAATGTGCCTCCATCAAATAATTCAACTTCTTCCGGGAGATCTAATTTCTCTAATTCTCGCAGAGTATGAATTCCAACTCCGTCATCCATCTGAATTAAATTACCAACGCCTATAACCATTATTGGTTTTTTAAACATTGAGCTATGCCTCGATCACAAATTTTGAGA
>JAENZU010000167.1 GCA_016841125.1 Melioribacter sp.
GCAGCGCAAACCTGAGAGAAGTGAAACGAATGCCCTAAAAACCAATGTGAACCTCATAAAATCTGAGGCGGTAATAAATGAAAAACACTTTAAATGCTCAGCCGGTAGCGGAGTAGAGGGAATTGTGGTGGCGGCAATGGGAGTTGGAAATGTTCCGTCAAAAGCATTTGAAGGAATTAAATACGCAATCGAAAAAGGGATTCCCACAGTGCTTGTTTCCCGCTGCCCCGCTGGGGAAACGCTTGATATTTACGGATATCCGGGCGCAGGAAAATGGCTTAAAAAAGCCGGCGTTATTTTCACCGATTATCTCAATGGTCAAAAAGCCAGAATAAAATTGATGCTATGTCTCGGCAAAACAAAAGATCCAAATAAACTAAAAGAATTAATTGAAGAATGAGTTCGTTTACCGAAAAAGTAAAGCCGTGGTACGGATCGTTGGCAATTCTACCTTTTGTAATTTACTACACAATTAAAGCCGGCAAGTTCACTTTTATTGATTACATTAATTTGCTTATCCACGAAGGGGGTCACGGAATATTCCGGTTATTCGGGGAGTACATCTATTTTCTCGGCGGCACATTAATGCAACTAATTATTCCCTGTTTATTCATCTACTTTTTCTGGAGCAACAAAAAAAGAATCGGGATGCAGTTTTCGATGGTTTGGCTTGGTGAAAGCAAGATGAATGTAAGCGTTTACGCGGCGGATGCCCGGGCTCAAAAACTACCGCTTCTCGGCGGCAATAAAGTTCAGCACGATTGGGCTTACCTTTTGAGTAAAATCGGTTTGCTGGAGTATGATACAATAATCGGTGGAATAATTTTCTACAGCGCGATAGCGGTTTTTTTGCTGGCATTATTAATACCATTAATTTGGAAAGAGTACGAACACGTAAATTTAAACTTGAAATTGTAATAATATTACAGATTCAAACCGGGGCGAACGAAAGAAAACCGCAAAGGCACAACGTCGCAAAGAAAAATTATTGGTAAAGGAAAATAAAAATTCTCGCAATTTGGAGTACTCGAGATTCCCGTAATTTATTGAACCAACTTTAGAAGTTAAATTGCGGGAATCTGTATTAAAATGCCTTCTTTATTTGGTTCAGTACACTAATCAAATTATTTGATACTTCTTCATTCTTAAATCGGATAACTCTACAACCTGACAAATTTATTATTTCCGTTCATTCTTTGTCTTCGGTTAATCTGTATTTGTGATACTCTCCGTCCAATTCAAAAATCAATTTTTCACTATGACAGTAAAAATCCGCAACAAAAAGTGTTTCTCTTCCGGTAATATCACAAAATAATTTCGGCTTCAGTTGAGTTTTTTGAAGGTCTCTAGAGACAATTTTTACAATTTCAACTAATTCTTTCTTATTATTTAAACTCATTGGATTGTGCAATTATAATTGATCAAAAAGCAACTCATCCCCCTTTTATTCCCCCTTCTCTTGCGAAGAGAAGGGGGCTGAGTTCATTTTTTTGAGTACTCATGATCCCCACAATTTCTGAAACTAAAAATAGAAATCAAGATTGCGGGAATTTGTTTGCTGTATAATAAAAATATAGTGCGGGTCGAAAATCTTCGACCCCTACATATTGAATTACTGATTTTTGTTTTAACATTTACCTTCAAGGTATAAAAATATATTTGAGATCAAGTTTCCTTGAAGGTAATAGGGATGTAAAAAGAAACAGAACACTGATAATCCGCTTCGGTGCGACAGGGGTTGATTAAACATGCTACCACAGAAAAATTATTTATAGAGATACAACAACTTGTTCCTATCTGAAAAATAAAGTCTCTATTAGCTATTACTACTCTTGTCCTTGAAGATACTAATACTCAAAACGAAAAGACCGGCAAATAGATTCAGTTGTTTACTGAAGTGTTTATAGTTGTTCAAGACCCAAGAGAATTAAATTTATAATTTATCCGCCTACTAATTCACTTGTAAGCAATATATCCTCAGCAGAAGTAACAACGTCGGCAGTAATGTCTGAGGCTTCAACAGGTTTATGATTGATATAAACCCACATACCGTTATTTAAATTTTCTTTCAAAAAATCTAACGCTTCATTAACCTCAAAAGTTTTCTCTACTAATCCTTTGTTTGTTAATGTTTTTATTTGCACAATATCCTCGTTTCAAAATTTTAATTTCTATTAAATTATGCTGCTCACATCTTAAAAAATTTCTTCGCCCACTCAAAGGTCTTCTCAATTCCTTCTTCGTATGGAGTTGAGGGAATTTCTCCGAAAGCATCCAAATATTTACTTCCGTCTAAAACTAATTTTTCCCTTTTCAAATAAAGCATTTCTTTCACTTCTCTCACAACGGGATTAAACAAACCCATCAATGTAAAAATCAAATCCGAATTTATTACCGAAAGCATTGAAGAATTTCCCCCTTTTTTTGAAACGAGGTTGAGAAAATCCATAGTTGTGATCGGTTTATATGCCGGGACATTAAACTCTTCATTATTGGATTTTTCAGATAATGCTGCACTCACCATAGCTTTTCCGGCGTCCTCAATAAAAATGTATTCCGTTTCGGTATATTTGTCCCCAATCCACTGAAGTCTTTTTCCTTTAATCGCGTTAGTGAAAATTTTCTCCGAAAAACCGTTAATCACATAGGGTCCGTAAAAATCGGGGAATCTTACAACCGTATAAACCAATCCATTTTTTTCCGCAGCTTTATGAATTTCATTTTCCATAACAACGCGTATTTTTCCTTTTTTGGTATGCGGATTCCATGGGTGCTTTTCATTAACGGGGTTATTTTCCGCGTGTCCGTAAACATAAACATTTCCGGGTAAAACAAATTTAACCTTGGCTTCCGTCGCAGCTGAGAGTGAAACTTTTAACAGAGTTAAAGCCTTTTCTTCCCAATTTCGGTACGGAATATTTGTGCAGTAATAAAGATGGCTTGCATCACTCAATCCGCCGAGTATATCGTTTTTATTATTAGCATCCCCTTTAAGAATTTTAATATCGTCAAACTCGGCAAAGTATTTTTTAGCTTTATCTTCATTTCTAACCAAAACGGTAACGGGAATATCTTTTTCTAGTAATGCTTTAACTGTAGATCTCCCGATTCCGCCGGTTGCACCAACAACGAGATGTCTTTTCTTTTCCATTTTACTTCCTCGCTCTATTTAAAAATCACCTTTAAATTAATTATTTCTGATGAACTCCCAAGGCGCACGGGCGGACCCCAGCCTCCCACGCCGCATGAAACATAAAAATGTGTATCGGATTTCTTTTTATATCCCCAGCTTAACTCGTAAACCATTTTGGTGATGAAGTTTAGAGGCCATAGCTGTCCGTGATGAGTGTGTCCCGAAAGCTGCAGATCTACACCGTTCTTAACAGCCAAATCCAAATTAAACGGCTGATGATCCATCAAAATAACCGGAAGGTTTTTATCGGCATCAGCCAGAATATGTTCCAGAGGTTTTCTTTTTAAATTTGCAAATTGAGCGCTGCTGCTGTCTTCTCTTCCAGCGATCACAAGTGAACCATCGATCACCAAATAATTGTCTCGTATCATTTTTACATTATGATCTTCCAAATACTTTACAGCCTCTTCAACTCCGCCGATATATTCGTGGTTTCCGGTAATTGCATAAACGCCATATTTTGATTTAAGATTTGCCAAAGCCCCGCCTGTATTCTGCTTTAAAACCGGAGCCAAATCCTCATCAATCACATCTCCGGGAAAAAGGATCAAATCCGGCTTAAGCGAATTGATGATCTCAACATATTTATCCACTTGTTTTCTACCGACGATGGTGCCCATGTGAATGTCCGAAGCGACCGCAATTTTCAACTCTTTCCATTTAGCGGGCTTATTAATTTTGATTTCAAGATCCCGCACTTGCGGCGACATAAAATTAATGTATCCCGCAATAACAATTATTGCCGATATTGCCGTAACCGAAATGCCGGTAATAAATTTTGCTTTGGCATAATTGGCGGTAATAATATTTGGGAATATTCCGAATAGGTAATCGAGCAATCTCAAAATATCGAAAAGCAAAGCCCACAAAACAAAGTAGAGCATAAAAGCCAGCCAAATTGAACCGATCCAAACAAAAATATCGGAAACGTGCGAAAGCCAAAACCGCTCCATCACTCTCCCGATCCAAAAAGAGAGAGAAAAGAGAAGAAACAGACCAATGTAATAACCTCTTAAATTTGAGTCGGTCGGTAATGTCTGTAACCCGCGGCGGAAAATGTAATAGTTAACAGAAATGTAAACTAAAAGAACGATCGAAATAAAAATTAGGAAACTGCTTAATTTCATATGTGGTGTCTCATTAAAGAATAATACCTTTTAACAGCCGGATTATAAAATAAGTTTAATTTCCTTTCTTCTTTGCAATTGCCCGGGCATAAAGCTCTGCATATTTTTCAGCCGAATACTTCCATGAGTAAACTTTTTGCATTCCGTTCATTTGGATTTTATGCCAAACCGGTTTGTTGTGGAAATCATTTATCGCCCGCTGCACGGCGTGAAGAAGTGCATATCCGGAATAATCGTTAAACGAATATCCGTTACCGATATCCATTCCGTAAGTGTTGTATTCATTCCAATCCTGCACGGTATCTGCCAGTCCGCCGGTTTTGCGAACTATCGGCACAGTTCCGTATTTAATCGAATAAATTTGATTTAACCCGCACGGTTCGTAACGCGAGGGCATTAAAAACATATCGGCACCGGCTTCAATTAAGTGGGAAAGGTCGTTATTGTATCCCTGATAAAAACTAACTTTGTACGGGAAATTATACGCCATGCTTCGGAACATATCTTCATATTTAGATTCACCGCTTCCGAGAACTACCCATTGAGCATTTAAGTGAACAAGTTCGTTGATCACATGAGAGACAATATCAAATCCTTTTTGAATTGCCAGCCTCGAAATAATTCCTATTAGCGGGATGTTCGGATCGAAGTCTAGATTCATTTGCTGCAGAAGATGTTTTTTATTTTCGATTTTATTCGAAAGGTCCGACATAGAATATTGAAATGGAATAGATCGGTCTGTCTCGGGATTCCAGATATCGTAATCAACACCGTTTATGATTCCGTAGAGATCATCTTTGCGCATCATCAGAAAATCCTGCATGCCGGAACCATATTCGGCGGTTAGTAATTCTTTTGCATACGTCTCGCTGACCGTCGTCAATATTTCGGAAAAATGAATTGCGCCCTTCATAAAATTGACGCCCCCTTCATGCTCGAGCGGACCGCCGGGATAGTAATATGCCCCGTTTAATTCGGCGCGGAACATTGTATCCTGCGAGAACCTTCCCTGATAGCCGATGTTGTGAATTGTGAATAGAAAGGCTGATTTGTCGAACAGCTTGTCCCAACTGTAATTATCTTTAACTAGTATCGGCATTAAAGCTGTCTGCCAATCGTTGATGTGAAAAACGTCGGGAGCCCAGCTTATACGCTGTAGAAATTCTATTACCGCCTTTTGGAAAAGGATGAAGCGCTCGTCCTCATCCCAATCATCAGTATAAATTTGATGTCGGTGAAAGAACGGGGGATAGTCGATAAAATGTATATCTACATTTGAGCCGGGCAGCTTTCCGTTAAAAACATGAACAGATTTTGTGTGCCCGCCTGTGCGGATAAACATCTCACCAATAGCGTTGTTATATTTTAAGTTATATTTATTTTCATCAATCGAGTAATATTTAGGCATAAAGACTTTTACTTCATTACCTAAATTTTCTATTTCTTTGGGAAGCGCCCCGGCAACATCGGCAAGCCCGCCGGTTTTTGCAAAAGGGACAACTTCGCTGGAGACAAAAGCAATTTTCATATCTACCTAAATTATTTTAAGAGTAACATTTTTTTTGCGATCACATTCCGGTCGAATTCTATTGTATACAAATAAACACCGCTGGCAAGTCCCGAGGCATTAAATAGCCTTCTGTGAAATCCTTTTGTTAAAGGTTCGCTCAGCAGCGTTTCAACCCGCTGACCTAAAATATTATAAATTTTCAGTTTTACAAATCCGTCTGCCGGAATTGAAAATGAAATTGTTGTAGATGGATTAAATGGATTCGGATAATTTTGTTCAAGTCTAAAATCAACCGGGTTAAATCCGTTATTGGAAATTCCCGTAATGAAACTTGAGGAAGCAGTGAAGGAATATTTGTCTTCTGCCGTTAAAGGTCTGCGTGTAAAAAGATAAACGGTGTCTCCTGCTGCCGGCATTACAATGCTTCCGCCGGGCAATGCCGGATTAACTGTCGCATGAAATCTCGGGAATGTCGGATTATATTGAAGCGGCGTAAGCAATGTGATCTTTTCGCCGGGATCCCACCTGTCATTTTTAGTTGGATTGTTTTCAACAATGAACATTTCCATCGGTTCGTCGTCTGTAATATTCCATGTATAAAATGGGCATATAACTGTTTTCTGTCCCGTCAATCCGTAGGCGGTATCAAGCGGAGAGGCATAAGCACCGCCGGCAAGAGTATCACTGCTGCCAAAAACAATTTTTGCATCAATCGGCGCAAGATGAACACTGCCGGATGCATTTTCCACTTTCATCAAAATGTTTGTGCCCGAATTATTAACGAAATAAGAATTATCAACATCCAATTCAAATTCGAACTCTGGTACAATCTCTAATTTTACTCCGTCAAATTCAGGCGTGATATAAAACCCGCCTCCTTCCCGCAGAATTGGAAAGTTTGTTATTACGTCCGAACCGGTTGTAATATTTTTCACATTAGCAAAAACATCTTCATCATTCGGAAGTTCAAAAGAAACCTCGTAATCATTTCCGGTTACTGTAGTTGAATCAACAACGTAAACATGAATGCGGGTTGTTGATAATCCGGTTGTGTGACTGTAAGTTGAAGGAATAATTGAACCCTGCGGCGCCAATGGAATAATACGTTTTGCGGTAATCTCATAATCAAGATTAGAATTCCAACCAGACCAAACCGCAACAAGCTCATCAGTGCCGTAAGTAATAAAATCGGGCTCCCATTGATATCCTTCAACAACATCATTTATTTGAGTTTCAAAACTTATTTTTTCCATATTGGAATTATACGTCTGCACATAAACCCCTTCACGGCTTCCATCTGTCTGCCAGCTCGACCAAACAACAGCAAAACCACCATCGGAAAATTTGCGTATCCTCGGCAGCCACTGGTAAAATGTGGTTGTTCGATTAACTAAAATTTCGCTGCCGGTTTTGTTTCCTGCTGCATCAAACTTCTGCATATAAATTCCGCCGTCGTAACCGTCCTGTT
>JAENZU010000168.1 GCA_016841125.1 Melioribacter sp.
CAGAATGGAAAGGTCGCAAGATAAACTAGAAAAATACTCGATCATATTTTTGATCGTAATGTACACTGTCGGTGTCGTAGGTCATTCTGTGTCTGCCACTCTAAATCTGATGCAGCAGCTCACACCGTTTACATTACTGCTCACCGGTGGAGTTGTTTTTTACAACGTTATCAAAAACAGTAAACCCAACTTTATACTTTGGGGTGTAATTGTTTACTTGGTAACATTAACTCTTGAAATTGCGGGAGTGAAAACGGGGCTGATATTCGGGGTCTACAATTATGGGAATGTGCTGGGATTTAAACTTTTTGAAACCCCTTTAATTATCGGGCTCAATTGGATGTTTGTAATTCTTGGTGCAATCAAGATTGCACAAGAATTCGGCGAAAGTAATCTTGTAATTATATTAACAAGCGGAATGCTGGCGGTTGTCTTCGATCTTATTTTGGAGCCGGTAGCTATTGGATTGAATTATTGGCAATGGAGCGGCTCGGTTATCCCCGTTCAAAATTTCATTGCATGGTTTCTGATCTCCGTATTTGCCGCGTGGCTTTTTATTTCCCTAAAAATTGAAATCCGTTCGAAGGTACCGAAGTTTTACTTTTACATTCAACTTATTTTCTTTGTATTATTAAATGTAACCGTTGTTTTATGAGAGGAAATTTATGGGGATAGTTTTTGCAATTTTGATAATCGGAGTCTGGTCTACTCATCTCTACTATGTTTTAACTAGTGTCGATGTTACATTTACGTCACCACTTTTTTATTTCCATGTGTTGTTGCAAGCATATCTTTACACCGGACTTTTCATAACAGCGCACGATGCAATGCACAAAACCGTATCGCGCAATAAATATATAAACAAAATAATAGGCTACACTGCCGCATTTTTATTTGCAGGGATGTCATACAATCGGTTAATTAAAAATCATTTCGATCACCACAGGTATCCGGGTACAGAAAATGATCCCGACTTCAATGTAAATTCGCAAAACTTTTTTATTTGGTGGGGAACATTCATGGTTAGATACACAACCATTCCACAATTAATTGTGATGGCTGCTGCGTATAATGTTTTGAAAATTTGGATTCCCGAAATCAATCTCTGGTTCTTTTGGGTGATCCCCGCATTTCTCGGTACGCTGCAGTTATTCTATTTTGGAACGTATCTCCCTCACAAATATCCGCACGAACACTCAATGGATCCGCATAATGCCCGAACACAAAAAAAGAATCATCTTTGGGCTATGTTATCCTGCTACTTTTTTGGTTATCATTTTGAACATCACGATTCACCTCATACACCATGGTGGAAGTTATATCAAATTAAAGGGGAGTAATTTTTTTTTGAAGGTTCGTTTTTGCGAATTATAGATTTGCAAATTTCGGCACACGAATTTGAAATTCCGTTCCATCCTCTTTGGATGAATTAAATTCCACTTTTCCTTTTAGATATTGCTCAACTAAAAGTTTAACACTGTAAGTTCCAATCCCTCTTCCGGTTCCTCCTTTGGTGCTGAACGACCTTTGGAAAATCTGGAGCTGTATATTTTCAGGAATAAAATAATTATTGTGAACTAGAAATATTATTTCCGAATTGTTCTGTTTGACCAATACGGTTACTGTTTCATTTTTCTTACAAGCCTCAAAGGCGTTTTTAATTAAGTTTCCGAAAGAACGCAACAGAATTGAAGAATCGGTTGTAAAATAAAAATCTTCCTCAAGTTTGTTGCACTTTAGAATTTTATTTTCTGCAACACTATTATTTTTATAGAATTGGCAGACTGTATCTACAATATTATTTGCACCGGTAATGCCTAGTTTCAAACTCAAATTCCCATTTTCGGCATCACGCAATTCGCGTTGAGCGTTCAGCTCATTTATTAATTGGTTTGAAGAACTTACTAATGCATTTGTTAACTCATTTCTATCCTGATCATTACTTACATCGGGCAGCAAACTTGCTATACTTTGAATTGCACTTGAAGTATTTAATATATCGTGAAAAAATATTCTCTCTAAAGCTTCCTTTCTCTTTTCACTGGAAATATCTTTAATCGACAAAATTATGAAGTTTTTTCCGCTAATAATAATTGGCTTGGTATAAACATGAAAATTGTGATGTTTTTCTTTGTCAATATCTAATGAAGTGATCCGGCATTCATCGTCGCAGTCTGTATGAGTATCATTAGTTATTTTAATTGCTTTAGCGGCTCCGCATTCTCTGCATGATATAGCTGTACCGCAGCCTCCGGGCATTTCATTGTAATGCTGGCAATTTATTGCCTCCCCGAAACGATTCCCGATAACATCTTTTTCACTAATTGCGTTTAGAGCGACTAATGCTGCTTTGTTGCATTTTATTATTTGACGGTTTTCATTTAGGATCAATACGAGCTCCGGAAATGCTTCAAGAATTTCGCTGGATAATTTATGATCCTCAAAATTAATCTTATCTATTAAAATTTCATCAAGCGGACTTCGATCCGGTTTGTCAAAATATGTAGATATTTTTATTTCTGAATCCAATACAATCTTTCGTAATAAATTTAAAAAACTACTTTAAATATATTTTAACATTTTAAAAAGTTCAAAAGTTTTATGAGGCAAAATAATTATCAACTATAGAAAAAATTAAAATGAAATTCATCGGAACATTTAAGTATTGATTTTTATTTTGATAAACCAGCTAATAAATCCAAATAGGACATTGTAATTTAATATTATTTAACTAATAAAAAATACTTGATATATTATTTTTATTTAAACTTTATTTGTTGAGTAATATTAAGAAGAAGAAGTAAAAAATAATTATTATCTTTATTTAATCCTTAAGAAAAAATTTGGTGGAAAAATGACAGAATACAGCCCGGGTAAAGAAGAGAGTGTTGAAGAATTGGTGAAAATTTATTCCTCTGATTTTGATTACAATACGAAGGAAACTGCAGTTCTTTTAGCAGCCGGACACGGGAAAAGAATAAAATCCCATACTTCTAAAATGCTACACAGTATTTGGGGAGTGCCGACAGTTGAAAGAGTTTATAACGCCTGCAGAAAGGGGATTGATAAAGTTAATATGATACTTGTGGTGGGAATTAAAGCTCCGGATGTTATAAAAGTTATCGGAAACAGAAAAAACACTTTATTTGCTCATCAGGCAACTCAGAACGGGACGGGTCACGCGGTTCAAGTTGGACTTGAAAATATTGATTCTTCTAAATATAACGGTACCGTTTATGTGCTGCCGGGCGATATGGGATTGATCGATGAAGATACAATGATCATGTTCAGAAAAGAGTTTAATGAAGCAAATGTTGATATGATGGTATTAACCGGATTGTATAGTGGTGATCCCAATGAAAATAACTACGGGCGAATTATTAGGGTGAAAGACAAAGATAAAGATGGAAATTCTTCAGGTAAAGATGCCGGTAATGTAATTGGAATTATTGAACATAAGGATATTTTATCATTAGATGGTAAACCGTACGAAGTTGAATTCAACGGAAAAAAATACCAATATTCGAAAACTGAACTTATTGAGAACAATGAATACAATTCAGGGGTTTTCGCATTCGATTATAAAAAGCTTGTTGAACTGATCGGTAAATTGAAATCGGATAATGTCCAAAATGAAATTTACATTACAGATTTAATCTATGCCTTTAATAAAAAGGGATATACGGTTGGTGCGGTAAGCCCTCAGCAGCAGCATGTTATAATGGGGTTCAATAATAAATCCGTTTTAAAACAAATGGATGCAATAGCCAGAAAACTAGCTTATGATAGAGTTAAGGATTTGATTGAAATTGATGATCCGGATGATTTTTTCATTGACGAAAGCGTTATCGATGATATTTTGGAAATGGATAAGGAAGGAATACCGCTCGATATAAGAATTGGTAAGGGAGCTCATATTGGCAAAGGTGTAAAACTGAATTACAATTTGTACCTTCATAAAAATGTTTACATTAAAGGTAACGTAACATTCGGAAGAAATGTAAAGATTTGGGAAAATGTGCATTTATCCTGCTACCCTGATCAGACATTCGAGCTGGGTGAAAATGTCGAAATTCTTTGGGGCGATATTATAAAAGGGAATATCAAAATTGGCGACGGCTCCCGGATTGAATCCAGCGTTAACATGACCGGCAGCGAGGACTTTCCTCTTCAGATCGGCAAGAATGTCACTATCAAAGGTACAAGCTATATTTTCGGTTCCATAATAGATGATGACCTGTTTATAGAGCATAGCGTCCTTATTAAAAAGCGAATTGAAAAGATCAAGAAGAAGAGCGGCGAAATTCAAAAAATAAAGTTTGTACTACCAATGCCCGAAGGTCTTGATGCTTGTGAGGATATTTAAGATACGTAGAAACGTGAAGAAGTTAAGACGGGAAGTGGAAAACATATTACCGCAATGACGCCAAGCCGCAAAGGGATTATAAAGTGAACATCACCCGTAGTTAGAGAAATCAAAACCTGTCACACTGAGCGGACTTGCCAGCCTTTGGTTGGGTCGAAGTGTGAGTTTCCCCAACCAAGTCGGGCAAGTCCATAATTCTTCGGGCTGTTATTGCCAAAACGTAAAACCGAAAAATTTGTACGAATAAATATGGGGTATACAGTCTCTTTGCCGGGGTTAATTAATCTGCTCATTCTTGATTAAATCAATCAGTAATATTAAATTGGACGTAGAAGTGCAGAAATGAGTGTGATGAAAATTATATATAAATATTAGATATAGATTTTTTCTTGTTTTAATAATTTGTAACGGAGGGTGAAGCTGTGTTTAACCTCACGAATGATTTGAACGCCGGCAACAAAGCGTCAGCCGGATTTTCAATTCCAGCACTCAAATTAATTTTACTTGTATTAGTTTTAACCGGCACCATTCAGACCTCAGCGCAAAATTTTTTTCCACTTCAGGCTGACAATAAGTATATAACCGAAACTGAAAAACATTCACACGGGTATGATCATCCTGATAATTCATGGAATTATTACGAATATTTTTATGACAGCACGTATGTCAATGATTCAATTTCGTTTAATAATCTGATCTATTATAAGCATGGTGAATATTATTATTACTTAGATGATGCAACCAACAAACTCTATATCAAAATTGGAAATGAATCAAAACTGGCGGTGGATTTTGCGGCATCTGCCGGTCCATCAGATACACTTTACTTCAATAATGAGCCAAGAGAATATGAAAATAGCGGTGTCTATATCGACACTGCATTTGGAGAAGAACGGCAGTTTTATAAAATTTCCAAAACTATTGTTATAACACAACCCCCCTTTGGTATTCCAAAAGAAAGATGGGTTTATGAATTTATTTTTATCGATGGAATAGGGCTTTACAAAGAAATTAAGAATTATCTCTATGATGAATTTGATAGCTGGTGGAATTATGATTACACACATACCAATATGTTCAATTATGTTAATGGGAATTACTTTGTTGAAATGAGGGCGCTTAATGAAAAAAGCATATCCCTTATCAATAACTCGAAAATTCTTCTTAACTGGAATTACCAATTTGTAAGAGATGGATTTAAAATTGAAAGAAGAAGAAGTGACGAAATTGATTTTTCTGTTTTAGAAGTAGTCCCGAAAAATGTAAAAGAATTTTATGACACCACAGTAACAGGAGGGTATACATATTATTATATCATTCGAGCAGTTAAGGGAAGATTTATTTCCCCAATAGTTAAAGTTTTGAAAGTAGTTACTCTTGAACCGCCGGAAATAACAAATGCCGACACTTCCATAGCAAGACGTGTTCAAATCAATTGGAACTATATAGCGGATAGTCTAGATGGTTTCATTGTTGAAAGAAGAGCATACATCGATACATCCTCAAGCAACCCGGGCTGGGGGCTGTATTCAGTTTTAGATACGGTCAGCGGAGATCAAAGGTCATTTTTAGATACAAATGTAAATGAATTTAAATTATATATGTACAGAATGTACGCGTATATGGATACTCTTATCTCACTATCATCCGGTCAATTAATAGTGGAACCGAAGCATCCCCCAGATCATCCGCCGCAAAATTTGATTTGCAGTGTGACAACCGACGAGATTGTAAAACTAGAATGGGAAAATATTAATACATGGGAAACTTACACAGTTATTGAAAGACGAATAAATGATTCGCTTCATACATTTGAGGTAATTGACATACTTGAGAATAGTGATACAATATTCTATGATCAACAATTTGACGAAAAACAGCAGTATCAATACAGAGTGAAATTCATAAATCAGCATGGTGCTTCCGGCTACTCTAATTTAGTGGAGATTACCTCGCCGGTGTTTAATCCAATTAACGCTCCAATAAATGTTACAGGATTGCAGCTTCCCAATAAAAATGTCGAGATAAAGTGGGAAGATATGTCTTCTAATGAAAGCGGATTCCAGATTGATTTTTTTGATCCCGCAACCGGCTGGGTGAATTTAAAAGAGACGGAAATGAATGATACTGTGTACGTGCAGAATTTGGTATTCTTAACAGGATTGGTTACATACCGCATTTATGCTTTTAATCCGCACGGAACATCTGATCACATAGAATTTACGGTAGATATTTTAACTAATATAAATGAAGATGAAGAACTGCCGAAAAATTTTGCTCTTTTTAACAACTATCCAAATCCATTCAATCCAACCACTAAAATAAAATTTGTCATTCCTGCCGTAGAGACGGGGCATGCCCCGTCTTTACAAACGGAACTTAAAGTATTCGATCTTCTAGGCCGAGAAGTTGCAACGCTGATAAACAAAACAATGCATGCAGGAAATTATGAAGTTGAATTTAACGGCAGCAATTTACCAAGCGGAATCTACATTTGTAATTTGCAATCCGGCAGTTATTCTGAAAGCATCAAAATGGTATTGTTGAAGTAAATGGGATCTACTAAAATGAAAATATCATTGATTATTTATTTATCGTTGCTTATTTCAGTTTTGCAAGCTCAAGTTACTTGGGAAAAGATTTTCGAAAAGAAGAATATTGCGAAGGTTGAAAATTTATTTACTAATGATAAAAATGAGATACTTGTTATTCCCACCGGTTCACTCTACTCGTATTTATCAACAGATTACGGAGACTCATGGTCTTCTCATTACGTAACCGAAAATCCGATTTATATAAAAAGTATCAGTGCATTCAATAATTATATTGTATTCAATGACTACTACAATGACACTCATTTTTCATCTGATTTTGGCAGAACTTGGAATAAACTAACCGCATTTGATTCATTGTCAAATCCACAAACTT
>JAENZU010000169.1 GCA_016841125.1 Melioribacter sp.
TGGGAGGAAAGCGATCCGGAAAGTGCCGCAGAACTTTTTACGGAGAATGCAGAGTATCACGAAACACCTTTTGAAAAACCATCAATAGGTAAAGAGAATATTATTAAATATTGGAATGCTGTTCCTGAAGCACAAACCGGCATAAAGTTTAATTACAAAATTTTAAAGGTTTATGATAACACCGGATACTGCAAATGGAAAGCCGAATTTACAAGATCAGCCAACGGAGTTTTTGTTCAACTTGATGGAATTTTTGAAGTGGAATTTGATCTCTCCGGTAAATGTAAAGTGTTCAAAGAATGGTGGCACAGAAAAGAAACATAAGAGCTATTCGAAAATTCCAAAGAGAGGTATGCATTTTTGCAAAAGAAATTTAAATTTAGATTGAGGCTGTATCAGAAAGATTAATCATTTAAATCGTTTTGTCATTTCCGCTAGAACTAATATTCCCGCAATTTTGGTTCTAAATTTGGTTCTGTAAATTGCGGGAATATAAAGGTCGCTAGATTACTGGAATTATTGTTTTAAGTAGGGGTCATAACTGTCTAATGCGATGATCTAATATATGAGCGCTTTCATATTTATACGTGATCATTTCACTAGTAACATGGATTTTGTATTGATGAACTCATCGGCAGCTAAACGGTAAAAATAAACTCCGCTGGATAGATTACTACCGTCAAATTCAACTTCGTAAGAGCCGGCGGGCATTGGTTTGTTGAGGAGGGTGACAACTTGGCTCCCGAGGAGATTGTATACTTTTAGAGTAACAACCTCACCCCTGCCCCTCTCCTTACTAAGGAGAGGGGTTTGGGGAGAGGTTGGAATTGTAAATTTAATTTTAGTGGTTGGATTAAAAGGATTGGGATAGTTCTGCTCCAATTTATAATTGAACCCCTGTCTTTCTTCAACATTGGATACAGGTTCACCTACAATTTTGTAAATTCTGCCTTGAGAATATGATGCGAAGAAAATATCTTTCCCGTCAGCGCCGAATGCCGAAATACCGTGACTTGTTTCAAATAATAGTTCATTTATAACATTTTCGTTTTCATATTTTAACGCCCAAATATTACCCGAAACAAAATCTCCGTAAACATACTTGCCAAGCAGTTCTGCCGCATTTGTTCCTCTATAAACTTCGCCTCCCGTGATTGAATAACCCCCGGCAGAATTATGTCCGTATTCCCAAATCGGCAAGGTCAGCCCGGTTTGATTGCAGTTGGAAGATGGATTGTAACAATGCAGCCCTTCCATAATTCTCCAGCCGTAATTTTTCCCGCTCTCAATAATATTGATTTCCTCCCATTCATTCTGACCAACGTCGGCGCCCCACATAACTCCGGTTTCGCTGTCGAAGCTGAATTTCCAAACGTTGCGTAATCCGAAAGCATAAATTTCTTCCCGGTACCCGAGATTGTTTCCCGCAAAAGGATTGTCCTGCGGAATTCCATAATTCAGATTCCCGGTTGGATTGTCGGCATCAATTCTGAGTATTGCTCCCAGCAATGTTTTTAAATCCTGACCTGAATTCAGCGGGTCTCCTCCGGAGCCGCCGTCACCCAGCGAAATGTACAAGTAGCCATCGGGACCAAAAGCAATCTTCCCTCCATTGTGATTTGAAAATGGCTGCTCCAACTCCAATAAAACAAATTCGGAGGTTTGATCTGCACTGTTCGGATCTGTCGAACTCACGGTAAATCTGGATACTATTGATCTTCTGGGATTTGAAACATTGTAATAAACGTAAAAGTAACCATTAGTTTCGTAATCGGGATGAAAGGCTAAACCGAGCAGACCGAGTTCGCCGCCGCTCAACACCTTAAATTCAATGTCTAAAAAAGTGTTTGAAGCAGTTACTTGCTCATCATTTTCAAAAACAAAAATTTTTCCTCGCTGGGATACAACAAATAACCGGTTGGTGCCGTCGGTTGGCTGCTGAATTTCAACAGGCTGCGAAAAAGTTAAGTTCGGAAAAGCCTGCTCAATTTTAAGTTGAGCTTGCAGCGTTAAAATATCCGCTAAAATTAGAATGAATAATGTTGTTTTTAGAAATTTCATTTTAATTCCATTTTTCTTTTAAGATACTTAATCTTGTTAACATTTGTCAATGGAAATTGATTCAACTAATTTTGTTTATCAAATTCATGTATTCCCTTTTAAATGGATTTTATTCCATTTTTTATTAAAGTTGTATATAAAAATGGCGATTAGTTGAATGACCCGAATATTGATCTTGGTAATAATAATTATTTTCTCAGTTGTTGATAACATTTCGCAGGTAAAACCGGAATTTTCGGTTTCGGCAATTAAGCGGCATTTGGAATTTTTGGGCAGCGACCTTTTTGAGGGACGAGGCACCGGAACAACGGGGGGAAATCTTGCCGCAAAATACCTCGCACTCGAACTTGACAATTTTAATTTAAAACCAGCCGGTAATAACAATACTTTTTATCAGTATATTCCTATGCACGGCAATACAATATTGCCTCAAACTAATCTCACAATTTATCGCAGCAATGAACAAACGGAATTAGAATACGGCGAAGATTATTTTTTATTTAAATCGGGGGAGCAGACATTTATTCCGAACCCGCTTCCTCTTGTGTTTGTCGGTTACGGAATTATAGCCCCGGAATTTGATTACAATGATTATCAATCTATTGACATTGAGGGGAAGATTGCAGTAATGCTGGATGGCGAACCTCAATCCTACGATCCCGAGTACTTTAACGGTCCGGCAGAAACCATCTACAGTTTTGCCGAATCAAAATTACGAATGGCTGTTTCACGAGGAGCAGCGGGCAGTATCATTATTCCGCAACTGAGCAGTGAAGAAGAATTTCAGCAAGAGAAAATCAGAAAAGGTTTCGGGTTTGAAGATGTAACGTTGGCTTACGCAGTGTCCGGCAATTTAGGTGTTCTAATTGATCCTCAAAAATCCAAACTCCTTTTTGACGGAAGCGAATTTACTTTGGAAGATCTTTTTAATTTTCACCGTGAAGGGAAAATGAAAAGTTTTGATCTTGAAACTAAGCTGTCTTTCAAGGGGGAATTTAAAAGACGCGATTTTGTCGCATCGAACATTGCCGGAATGATTGAGGGAAGTGACCCCGCACTGAAAAATGAGTACTTAATAATTTCGGCGCATTACGACCATTTGGGAATTGGTCCTGCGGCTAAAGGGGATTCTATCTATAACGGTGTATTGGATAACGCTCTCGGTGTTTCTGGAATGCTGGAACTTGCCAGGTTGTTCAGTACAAACTCTATGCAATTAAAAAGAAGCATTCTGTTTTTATTCGTAACCGGGGAAGAGAAGGGATTACTCGGCTCCACTTATTATACCGATCACCCGCTGGTGCCTCTCCATCAAACAATTGCTAATTTTAATATTGACGGGCTTTCGATCTTTGACGAAGTAAAGAGTATTATCGGAATTGGGAGCGAACTTTCCACACTACAAAATTTTCTTGAAAAGGCTTCCGCACAAAATAATTTGAAAGTCGAATTGCTGCCGCGGGGGATGATGCTCAATCAAGGATTTAACAGGTCGGACCAAATTGCATTTGCAAAAGCAGGCATACCATCCGTGCTTACAGTGGAAGGAACCGAGTATAAAAATATTTCATACAATGCCGGATTAGAATATAATTTGTTGTACCACAAATATGTTTATCATTCACCGTTTGATGATTTAAGTCTCGACATAAACTATAAAGCTGTAACTCAGCATTTGGATTTAATTTATGATCTCTGTTTGCTAATCTGCAACAGTGATGAAATTCCGGAATGGGAAACCGGTTCACCTTATATCAACGCCAGACTAAGAACAATTGCCGAGAAGAGATGAAACGCTTAAAGTATTTAATATTTGTTTTTTTATTCTCATTAGTTTTGCAGAATTGCGGCGGTGCAAAGTTTGAGTTGGTAACTTTGCGCATCAAAGGATCCGATACGATGCTGCGGTTAACCGAACTGCTTGCGGAAGAATATATGAAAGAGAATACCGGAGCTTCAATTTATGTTGAGGGGGGCGGAACAGCTTCTGGAATCAAAGCACTCGGACGGGGAGAAAGCGATATATGTACGGCATCCCGAACATTAAAGTCTGATGAGATTAAAATTCTCGCCAACTCTTTCGGCAGTTTAGGCGTCTCTTTTCTGATTGCAAAAGATGCGTTAAGTATTTATCTGAATTCCGCAAACGGAGTTACAAATTTATCGACTGAAGATTTGAGTAAAATTTTTAGATGCGAGGTAACAAACTGGAAAGATTTGGGAGGCATCGATGATCCGATTATGTTGATCAGCAGATCACCGAACTCCGGTACATATCTTTATTTTAAAGAACATATTTTAGATGGAAAAGAATACTGCGAAAATAAAACCGTTTTGCCTACTACAGAAAAGGTTATAGCCGCAGTTGAAGAAAATCATAATGCAATTGGATATGGGGGCATTGGTTATCAGGATGGTGTTGCATTGGCTTCGGTAAATGGAATTGCTGCTACAGCGGAGAATGTTCGTAATGATAAATACCCAATTGTGAGATATTTATATTTCTACACTCCGCAATCGCCTAAGGGCGCGGTTAAAGATTTTATTGATTGGGTGCTGAGTCCCGATGGTCAAAAAGTGATTAACCGCAGCGGTTATGTTTCTTTGTGGGATATATCTTCATGATATTTTTCATTCCAACACAAAGCAAATGAAAAAAGAATTTAAGAATAGGATTCCTTTTTATATCTACCTCATTTTGCTGGCGGGCTATATTGTCTTTCTTCTTTTCAACTCTTCTCAAATGGTTAAACATGCCGAAGTTGAAGATACCCAAATGATATTCTATACTTCTCTCCGAATTCTTGTTGGTGCAGCATTCATTATTTTCATTTATTTCCTGTCAAAGTTTAAACTAAATGTTTGGCTGATGATTACCGCAGGCATAATTGCCAGAATATTGTTTATTCCAACATCGCCCGTTATGGAAGACGATTACAATAGGTATCTTTGGGACGGGGCTGTTACCGCAAACGGAATTAACCCTTATCAATATTCACCCGAAGAAATTGAATCTATTGCGGAAGAAAAAGATCGTACCGAGTTGATAAAACTGGCAGAAGAGGGGGAAGAGTATTATAAGAATATTAATCATCCGCAAATTAGAACAATTTATCCTCCTCCGGCTCAAGCTGTATTTGCCGCCCTGTATTTTATTGCGCCCTTTAGTTTAACCGCCTGGAAAATCACACTGTTATTATTCGACCTACTCACACTCGTATTATTACTGCAATTATTGAAGATAAACGGTTTCGAATTTAAATACGCTTTGATATACTGGCTTAACCCCATTGTGCTGCACGAGTTTTTTAATGCCGCTCATATGGATATTCTGATATTTCCATTTTTGCTGACTGCAATTTTGTTTTATTATAAAAAGAAGACGAATATTGCACTCGTCTTTTCTGCAGCTGCTGCGTCAATCAAACTATGGCCAGCAATTTTGATTCCTCTTATTTTCAGAAACAGCATTACCAACATTAAAAAGTACTTAACGGAATTACTGCCGGCATTGTTAATAATCGCGATAATGTTCCTGCCGGTTTTTTTAACAACTTTGGATGAGAGTCTGGGGTTCATCAAATACGCAAGTTCATGGACAAATAATGACGCATTGTTCAAAGTTTGGCACTTTTTAATTCTATCCCTCAACGAATTACTCTCTCTGCAAATGAAATGCACACTTTGTTTTGCAAGATGGCTTACCGTTATTCTTTACTTAGGGATGGCTCTATTTGTTCTGCGTAAAAGGATAAGCGGAAATTACGATTTCAATAAAAAGGCATTACTGCTGGCAGCATTATTTTATTTGATCAGCCCGACTCAATTCCCATGGTATTACACATGGATTTTACCGCTGCTCGTTTTTTACCCCATGTTTTCGCTGGTTATTTACGCTGCAGTTTTACCCTTATATCAATTGAATTATCTTAGCCCTTATTTTGTGTGGGTTCAGCACATGCCAATATTAATTTTATTTATTTTTGAATTAAGGGGTAAAATCTGGAACAGTTGGAAAACTGTCAATAAGTTTAGTTAAATTAAGATGTTTTGATATTTTATTCTTCGGAGAGTTTAGTTTAATGAAAAAGTTATTACTACTGCTTGTTTTATTTATATCAGTTCATTCTGCACAAACTAATAATCAAAAAGTGAATTTTAAAATTTTGGAAGCATTTGCGGATAACGGAAATGTCTTAGTTTGGATTTATCTTACCGATAAAGGACCCGATCAAAATAAATATTTCGATAATCCTGAAACGGTTGTGAGCAAAAAATCATTGGTGCGCCGGGCAAAGGTTATGAGAAGTCAAAACTTGATCGACAAATCGGATCTCCCGTTGAACGAAAATTACCTTAAAATTTTGGAAGATGCGGGAGTTAAAATTAAGCAGCGCTCTAAATGGTTCAATTCCGTTAGTGCTTACATTTCGGGGGAACAATTACAAGTAATCAGTAATTTGGCTTTTGTGAGAAAAATTGATCTTGTGGCAAAGTTGAAAAGTTCTCTAAAAATTGAAGAAGGGATTCGAGTAGAAACTCCCGTTGAATTAAATAAGCAATCTTCAATAGGGGAGTTCAATTACGGTGAATCTTTTGAACAATTGGATGTAATGAATGTGCCTGAACTTCATTTACAGGGATTAAGCGGTACAGGTGTAACAATTTGTTTAATGGATGCGGGTTTTGACCGGCTTGATCACGAGGCATTTTCTAGCATGAGTATTTCGGCAACCTGGGATTTTGTAAACGGGGATGTTGATGTTGAGAACGGAAACGATATGGGCAGCGGTTCTCATGGAACAAAAACACTTTCAACTATCGGAGGCTTTAAACAAGGTAAGATTATAGGTCCCGCGTTTAATGCGGAATACCTGCTGGCTAAAACTGAAAACACCGACAGTGAAACCCCGATTGAAGAGGATAATTGGCTAGCTGCAATGGAGTGGGCTGACAGTCTCGGAGCGGATATAACTTCTACATCATTAAGTTATCTCGATTACGATTCTCCTTTCCAGAGTTATACCTGGGAGGATATGGATGGGAATACTGCTCTTATTACTCGTGCCGGTGATCTCGCGGTTAAAAAAGGAATTGTCGTTGTAAATTTCGCAGGTAATAACGGCCTTAATCCCGATCATAATACGTTAGGCGCACCTGCCGCTGGAGACAGCATTATTGCCTCAGGTGCA
>JAENZU010000170.1 GCA_016841125.1 Melioribacter sp.
AGGACATACAAATTTATCATTCTCAACTTTATTAATGGTGCAGCCGAGGTGTGTGCATTTGGAAGATAGAATTTCCGTTTCGTTATCTTTCTTTACAACTATTATTTTTCCCAAAAATGAAACTCCCGCCGGAATTTCCTTGGGAAGTAAAATGCTTGTTTTAGCTGATAGCAATTCTGAATCATCAACAGTCCTTTTCCATAAATAGATGAAAGGTAAAATCAGTACGAAACTCAACTTTTTAAAGAATTCTTTTCGTGAAATATTTTTAGAACTGTTTTTCAAATTAATTCTTGTACCTTTTTATAATCGTCGGGGTCATTAATATTCAAAAATATATACGAATTAAAATAGGTCAATTTTGATACATCGACCTTTTCGCATCCGATTTGTTCCAAAAGATCATAAACACTTTTCTTTTTGGATTTAAAACTATTATTTAACAGCTCCCCATTTAAAATCTTAGCTGCAGATTCTGTAAAATTTTTTGAATAAACGCCGCACAATTGTTGAATCTTTTTGCCGTCAAATGGAATAATAATTTCTTTGCCGGAATTAAAAGAAGCAATGTAATTAACAATTTCACGCTTCATCATTGGCATATCGCAGGAGATAACAAAATTTTTTTCTGTTTTGGAATTTACTAATCCCGAGTGAATACCGGAAAGTGGTCCTAAATTTGGGATTATATCTTCGTACATTTCAACATCTAAAAATTCATATAACTGGGGTTCGTTTGTAATTAAAATATTTTTTTCGAAACATCCCCGCATTAAATCAACTGCCCGTTCGATCAAAGTTTTATCACCCAATTTAAGCAGTGATTTATTAGAGCCCATTCTACTGCTCTTTCCACCGGAGAGAATAATACCTGTAATATTTTTATTTATATTCATCTATTCAGAATGGAACATTTAGCGGAATCATAGTTTACAATTATTTGTTCTACAAAATAAAACATAATTCGATTTATTTTTTGTAAAACTTATTACGAAATTTGTTTAACAATTATTTATATTGAGCCCTTAAAAATTTGTTGTTCTTAAAAAGCCCGGTCCGGTCAAGCCTTAGCTGGCAATCCGGATTTAAAGGCTGTAAAGTAGGATGAGATACTCCTGCATGTGCCCCTCGCAAGAGGGGCTTTATTAATTTTGGAGTAAACACCAATGGCCAACAATTTGCCGAACAAAGAAATTGAACGAAAGTTTTTGATCAATAATATCCCTTTTGATATTAATCAGTTACCCGGTGATGAAATTAATCAAGGTTATATAAATTATTCAGAAGATGGCACCGAAGTTAGACTGCGCAAAAAAGGGGACAAATTTTTCATCACCGTTAAATCGGGCAGCGCTATGGTGCGCAATGAAACTGAAGTTGAGCTCAGCGAAGATCAGTTCACCCAGTTGTGGCATTTGACGAGAGGCAAACGAATTGAAAAGGTAAGATACTATTAAAAATTTAAAAGCAGAGTGATTGAAATAGATATTTACAAAGGTAAGCTGGAAGGACTGGTCAGTGCTGAGATAGAATTTGATAATGAAATTGAAGCCGACAGTTTTGAGTTTCCCGAATGGTTTGGAAAAGAACTGACTTCCGATATTCGATATAAAAATATTAACTTGGCAAAATTTGGGATCCCGAACGATTAATTAGAATTGAATTCTAGTTGGACATCAATTCATCAATTATATCACCATCCGCTGCCGCTTCTTTATCCATTCCTAAATTTTTGTACGCCTGAAATCTGATCATATAAGGGTAATCATCATTGGGATCAATTTCGATAGCTTTCGTTGCATCATTAATCGCCTCGTTATAATTCCCCCGGCTGAGATGAAAATTAGCTCTCAAACAAATGGCGCTACTGTCAGAGTCATCTTCGAGTGAAACTGAAATATCGTGGAATTTAAGCGCATCTTCAAATCTCCCCTGCTCTTCACAAATACCGGCATAAATATTAAATGCGTATGAATCGTCCGGCTCAATGGTAATTGCCTCATTAATATCTTTTTCAGCTAAGTCCAATTTACCCAATTTAATGTATGCTATAGCTCTCATTTTGTGAGCATACGCTGTAGGTCCGGCTATTTTTATTGAAGCCGTGCAGTAGTCTACAATTTCATTTGGATCTTCGGAATATTCCGGTCTTTCCCGCCAGCCGCTATCAGGTAGAAATTTTTCAGCCGTTGGCTGATCAGCATCCGAAATAGTTTTTAGTTCTCCCATTTCAGTAACATAACGTTCAAAAAATTCTTCAAAACTATCGAATAGTTTTCCCCAATCAGATACTGGGTCTTCATGGAAAGCATCAAATATCGGATATTCATCAACACCGGTATCAGCAATAAAAACCAGTAACTCTTGTGTTTCAGTCCTAGCAAATGGAATCACCGGATAAACACCCTCCCAATCTTCATCTAATTTCCAATTGTTGGTGCTATATTTATCGTAATAGTAAATGAGCTCCGTTACCGAAAATATTTTGAGGCTATTCCATTCTGCGGTTTCTAAGGATTTGTCTCTCAAAATTATTTCTGCAAGCTTTTCACCACAGATGAATCCGCCATCATAATTTAAGAGAAACTTTTTATATGAGTTTGGAAGTGTGATTCCAAAATAATTTTCCAGCATTTTAATGTCCTCAGCATTGGCGGGGTCATTAAAATTAATTCGCAATGGATGCTGAATTTTAAGACTCTCGAGTAAATCAACTTTCATTATAAATCCGTTTTACATTTGGGTTGAAAATTTTAGGTTTGTCAAAAGGGTCTTTTGATATACTTGGATGTTAACATGATTCCGATAATAAATACTGAAAGCAGAATTACTATCCACAAACTTCTCGACAGTGATTCAGTTTTTGATTTTAGATCTTTCACCTCTAACTGTAATTTCTCATTATCATATGATATCAAAAGAGAGGCAATATGTTTATTAGTCATTGCATTCAACAAAGAGTCCTTCTCGATTATATATTCATCGTACAATCTAATGGCGTCACGTAATTTATTTTGAGCTATTGCTACCTTTGCCAAAAGTATTTTATTCTTCAAATAGATTTCCAGATTCCTTTTTTCGGATGTCAAAAGTAAGTTGCCCAAAATAATACTCTTTGAATCGTCGTATCTTTCCATTTTATAATATATGTTTGCGATATTATAAAAATTATGCTGAAGCAAATATTGATCGCCAATTGCCGAAGCTATTGCTTTTGATTTTTCAAAATATTTGAGTGCATTACTGAGATTACCCTGTTCCTCTTCCAAAAATCCAAGATTATTCATAACTGCCGAAATTCCGGTGCTATCACTTATATCTTCAAATAATTTTAATGAAGAATAATAATATTTTTCAGCAGCTTGATAATCTTTCAAATGTACATAAACATTTCCAATATTCTTAAGCACATGAGGTGTAGTTAAAACAACATTATATTTTTCTTTTATCTCTAGAGATTCCTCAAAATACTCAAGTGCTTTATTATAATTGCCCGATATCAAATTTACATGCCCGAGGTTAACCAAGACAGAAGATTTAATTTCTTCAAAATTGTTTTCATTGGAAATGTTTAACGCAGCAATAAAATGTTGAACTGCCCTTTCATATAGTCCGCTGAACTTTAAACATTCTCCAACTTTTAATTCGAGTAGAGCTTTTTCTTTTTTTTCGTCTTCACTTAATAGGGCAATTAATCTTTCATAATTAAACATTGCCTCGGTATACATGGCTAATTTAAATTTAAATTCTGCTAGTGACTTTAATCCCACTTTCAAAACTCTCTCATCATCTGACTCTTCAGACAATCTAATTATTTCTTCGTAGAGAGAGATTATCTCATCATCACGAAATTCTTTGTTTGAATTTAGGAGTTCATTTATTTTTGAAATTTTCTCATCAGTAGAATGCTCGGAATAGTCCGGTATATAATTGTTAAACTCGGATTGAGCAAATGCAGCTGATACAAACATAAAGCAGAGAATAATTATTTTAAGCAAATATGATACCTTTTCCCAGTTCAATAATTCTAGTTAGCAGCTACCGTCTTGTACTTCAGGATAACTGCTTTTTACTTTTTTTAATTTAAACAAAATGAATGATTTATTTATTATTTTTTTATTCTAAGTAATATTTTCTAATAATTTTATTCGGCTGATATGATTAAAAAAGAAATACCCATTTATGATTTTGTAGAAAAACCATTTAGCATTTGGCAGAACGATTGGTTTTTACTTACATCCGGAAGCTTTAACAAAAGCAAATTCAATACGATGACAGTTGCCTGGGGCAGTCTTGGGATTATGTGGAATAAACCTTTTGCGCAGGTTGTAGTTAGACCGACACGTTTTACATTTGAGTTTACTGAAAAATTCGATTCGTTTACTTTAACCCGATTTGATAAACGCTACCGTCCGGCTTTAAAATTATTAGGTACAAAGTCTGGTAGAGATTCCGATAAAATTAGTGAAGCCGGTTTAACCCCATGTAAATCCGATATTGTGGAAGCGCCTTCATTTGAAGAAGCTGATCTAATATTCGAGTGTAAGAAAATTTATTTTGATGATTTCAAACCGGAAAATTTTCTTGATCCCTTAATCGAAAAAAGTTATCCGATAAAAGACTACCATAAAATTTATTTTGGTGAGATATTAAAGATTATTGATCAAAAGTGACTGCCCCAATAATTGGAGCAGTCTACACTTAATTCTTTTCCCAATTATTTTCAACTAAAGATTTGATAATTTTTAATCCGCGGTGACCGAATATCGGGTGATCCACTTCTGATAATTCATCAGCGACTTTATTAGCTATTGCCGCGGTATGGATATTCTCTTTTTCCGATTGCTTTAAAACATTCAATGTCATTTGGTATACAGAATATTCCCAATCCTTTGAAAGATGCTTTTCAATAGCGGGATCATTATCAACAAAGCCGTATTGCTCATTTGCACAGTTTACAATTCCCATTCTGTTAGTTAAAAAATCGGGTATGTAAGTAATTCCCTTATCAAGAAGCAGCCTGCCGTCACTATCGGCATCTTCCAATTGGTTATTAGCTGCACCGCAGATGATTTTACATTTCAATTTGGGAATAGTAACTTTGTTAATAGTTGCTCCTGTTGCGCATGGCGAAAATATATCGCATTCAGTTTCATAAATAGATAGATCATCGGGTTTAACCAGGCTTGCCGTAAAATCATAATTTTCAAATTCGGACTCAGCAAGTTGAACATTATCCGGATTCACATCAAAACCAATTATTTTTTTTACCCCTTCATCAAAAAGATATTTAATTAATGGTCTGCCGACGTTACCTAATCCCTGCACAGCAACTATCTTATTTCCAATCGGTTCATTGCGAAAATCTAACGCAGCTTTAATCCCGGCAACAACACCGCGAGCAGTTGGAACGGAAGGATTACCACTCCCTCCAAAATCGTGAGGGATGCATGTTGTAAATCTTGTTTGAGAAAATACATTCCTCATGTCTTCAACGTTAGTACCCACATCTTCGGCAGTTATGTAGCACCCGTTTAAAGACGTTATGAATTTTCCGTACTCGGTGTAAATGTACTTCCGGTACTCGGCATCTTTTTTATTTAATTTTTGATTATGAATAACCACCCCTTTACCGCCTCCCCACCATACACCGGCTAAAGCATTTTTACGTGTCATTCCGACTGAGAGGCGTAAACCGTCACGAATAAATTCTTCTACCGAATTGTAGTGCCAAAATCTAACACCACCGGCGGCTTGCCCTCTGTTAGTCTTATGAACAAATGCCGAAAGGAGACAGTCATATTTATCAGTTAATTGAAAGAAAAGACCCTCATGTTTTATAAAGTCTCTTTTATCGCCGGATAAAAATTCGGCAATCTCCGCTAATTTAGTATGTGATGATTTAACTTTCCTTTCAGTTTCATCGTAAACAAAGTAAAATCTTTTGATACCGTTTACTTTCAGATAATTAATAAACTCTTCTGTACTAAGTTTTAGTAATGATTGACTTGCCATAAAAATCCCGCATGATTTAGTTAATATATTTTGTTAAGAATTAAAATCCGTAAACCATAAAGCCGCCGTCAACAAAAATATTTTGTGCCGTAATGTAGGAGGCTGCAGGCATGCAGAGAAATGCAGCCAACGAAGCTACTTCTTCCGGTTCTCCGATTCTACCCATTGGTGTGCGACTCAATACCTGTTCACTGTACTCACCTCCATCTTTGAATAAAGGCTCCACTAGCGGTGTTTTAATATACCATGGGGAAATTGTGTTTACTCTAATATTATCCGCAGCCCATTCAACCGCTAGATTTTTTCCTAGCTGAATTATACCGGCTTTAGTAATTCCATACGGGGCTCCTGTCCTAAGATGAGTTGCTCCTGCGACAGAGGATATGTTCACAACACTTGGGGAATCACCTTTCTTAAGTAAGGGGTATGCAAGTCGGCAGATATCAAAAACAGAATCGAGATTGGTTCTTAACACTTTTTCATATTCTTCAAATTCAAAATCTGCAGTTTTCTTTCTGATATTTGTACCGGCATTATTGATCAATATATCCAGCATACCCCATTTTTGCTGCACTTTATCAATCAACAACTTTCTCGCGTTCTCATCACTAACATCGCATGAAATTCCTTCAACGGCAAAACCGAGATTTTTCCATTCTTCAACTCTAGCGTCAACATCCGATTGAGTGCGGGCTGCAATAAATACTTCGGCACCAAACTGAAGCAATTCATCAACAATCGCTTTCCCGATTCCTTTTGTTCCGCCTGTGACTAGTGCTTTTTTATTTTTTAGATTCCATCTTTCATTCATTTTTTTCACCTCAATTACCATGCATAAGCTTCGGGTGCTTGATTACCGGGTCCCGGCCATATTTCATCGAGCTTAGTTAAAGTTTCTTCTGTCAGTTCAATGTCTAAACATTTTACATTTTCTTCCAATTGAGTTAAAGTTCTTGGACCAACAATAGGAGAAGAAACCACCGGATTGTTCAAAACCCAGGCTAAAGCTACGTCGGCAGGAGAATGACCGATTTCTTTACAAAGAGCCTCATATTGTTCAATTTGGGGTTTTAGTTTTTCCACTGATTTCTGCAGGGCTTCTCTTGTTCTTCTTCCCTCTTTTTGTTTTTCCAAAACTCCGCATAAAATACCTCCCCCAAGGGGGCTCCAAGGTATCATCCCAACGCCGAACCTTTCGCAAGCAGGGATTACTTCG
>JAENZU010000171.1 GCA_016841125.1 Melioribacter sp.
AAATGTTTGTCATGCTATAAGTATAGCCAATTACGTCATGCCAAGATTCACGGTACTTTGCAAGCCCCTGACCTTTAAAGTGCATTGCACGGTCATATAAAGTTTTATCGTTTGTACAAACCATGCCCCCTTCGCCGGTGGTAAGTGTTTTGTTTCCAAAAAAGGAGAAACAGGAAACATCGCCAAATATTCCGGTGTGATTTCCCTTATATTTTGCACCGAAAGATTCTGCACAATCTTCTATAATAAACAGATTATTATCTTTGGCAATTTTAACTAGTTCATCCATTTCACAAGGATGACCATACAAATGCACGGGCATTATTGCTTTCGTTTTGGAAGTAATTTTCCGTTTTACATCCGAAGGATCCAGCTGCCAGGTATCGGCTAGCGAATCAACAAATACTGGTTTTGCCCCGGTGTAGGCAATGCTGTTTACCGAGGCAATGTAGGTGAATGTCGGAACTATAACTTCATCTCCTTCACCAATTCCTAACGTGATCAAAGCAAGATGAAGCGCGATGGTACCGTTTGGAACCGCTGCAGCGTACTTTATTCCAAGGTAATCTGCAAACTTTTCTTCAAATAGCGTAATGAACTTTCCCTTGGATGATATCCAAGTTGAGTCAAGGCACTCGTTTACATATTTCTTTTCATTACCGCTGAGGTTCGGTTGATAAACAGGATATTTAAAACTCATAATGACTTCCTTATTGTTATACCCATCACTCCCATTCCGGGCAGATCAGATATACTATTAAAATACTTAAAGTTCTTTGATATATGGTATGCATCTTTAACCGTTTCGGAGTAACCTTTTGATTTCCATCTCTCACTATAATTTTTATAGAACGATTCTGATGTCTCACCAAAAATTTTACTATTCACAATTTCAAAATTACTAATATTAGATAATAGGCGATTATCAATTTCCAGTTCATTGTAAATTCGTTGAAAGAAAAATTCATCATCCCTTTTATCGTTATTTAAATTATATATATCTTCGTCGCGATATTCAATTTCGAAATTTTTCTTTACCGGAAATGTGAGAATTAATTTACCGCCGGGCTTCAGAACCCGCCACATCTCACGTATAGCTTTAGAATCACCATCTCCATTGATATGTTCTATCACACTTATCGAAATTATTGTATCAAAACTTTCATCTTCATATTTCAACTTGGTTGCATCTGCAGTCGCCGCCCCAAACTTCTTCGTGATATTAATCTTTTCCGAATATTGAATAACTTGATTCAAATCTTTCTTATCCGGATTGATATAATCATAATCTACGTTAAAATTTTCTACAGCGTAAAAACCAAATAGGTATGGCGACGATATATCAAGCACTTTGGTTTCACTTTCATTCTCATTAAAATTTTCTCTGCAATACTCGAACTCAAAATATCTTACAATCGAAACCGGAGTGATCAGCAATCTAAATGGAATCTTTCCTTTGGCAAACAATCGGAAAAATAATTTTCTGCCGTATCTGTCAAACTCCAATCCCGGTAAATGATTCTTATCCGCCTTCATATAAAAGTAAAAAGATTTAAAAGGTAAAAACGGATATGATAAAATGCTGGTGGCTTGTTTCATTGTTGATTATAAATGACCCTTAAATCTAAAATAAGGTTATAAGCTAAAATTTTTCATTTAAACAATTGATTTTATAAATATATGAATTTCTCTATTTTAAAATGAAAATTAAGTTAACCAGATAGATTTTTAATACTCTACACAGATATTATATTTCATTTGCAATTAATATTAATAATTATTAAAATAATACTTAGAAGTTTGGTTTCTGGTAAATAGTTTCTCAATTTTTATCAAAAAAGTGGAGGGTATTATGAAGACCTTCGTAATGGCATTTACTATTATTGCATTTCTCTTTACCTCATGTCAAGATCAAAACATTGTAGCTCCTGATGAAGAAAACGGGAAAATACAATTATCCTTTGACAAAACAAATATCCCCGAGGATGTTGTATCAATTACAGCACAACTTACACGAGACGGATTTGTTCCCGTTGTAGGAAGCATGAATCTTTTATCTCCGAATAGTGCTGAATTAACCTTAGATAATTTAGCTGCTGGCATTTGGCATCTAAAAATTGATGCTCTGGATGCAAATAATAATATTCTTTACTCGGGGGAGACAGACGTCGAAATTGTTGCAAATACAACCACTCCTATCGCATTAAATCTTACACCCAATGGCAATCAAACCGGCTCAGTGCTTATTACCGTCACTTGGGGTAATCCACCAACAAATTGGATCGATTATGCAGACAATCCAATTCTCACAAAACAATTTGAGATTTTCGATATTTATGGTGTTGGTGTCCCGCATATTCTTAAAGAGGGTGAACAGTACAAAAGGTGGTAGCAGGCATTAGGACCCTCGGATGGAATAGCTTATGTATAGTTTGCAACTTCATCAGATGGAGTAAATTGGAATGTTCACCCAACTCCGGTTTTGATGCCTGGAGACTCATTGACTTGGGATTCAGGAAGAGCAGGAATTGGTGCGGTTATAAAAGTAGATGAAATTTATAGAATGTATTACCATAGTTTTAATTATGTGTGGGGAGTTTGGAAAATTGGAGTAGCAACATCAACTGATGGAATTAATTGGGAAAAATTCCCTGAGCCAGTATTTAGTGGGCGACCCGGATACTGGGACGAAAAAATCAGCGCAAATCATATTGAAATCATTGACAACACTTATTATATGTATTATACGGGTCATCATTATGGCTGGGATTATAAAATTGGTCTTGCTAAATCGGAAGATGGATTTACTTGGGCAAGACATCAGGATTCACCAATATTAGATATTTCACAAAATTGGGAAGATGACGGTGTTGGCTATCCATCAATTATCAAAGAAGATAATGTTTATAAGATGATTTATAGTGAAGCAACTTTTTCCAACAATGGTTTTGGTTTGGCTGAATCTTATGATGGTGTTACGTGGGTAAAATCTCCCAACAATCCAATATTTACAACTCTTAATACATCTCAAGGGTGGGATAAAATTGCTTATTCTTCAATAATAAATACCGGGTCCGACCTTAGACTTTATTATTCAGGGTTTGATCAAAATTTAATTATGAATATAAATTTTGCAACTTATCAAGAATAATTAATTTAACTTTGTTAGATAATTTTCAAAAATGCCGGTAAATGCCGGCATTTTTTTTTGAATAAACCGTAAATTCGTGGGTATCATTATTGAAAACAGAGAGAAATTTAATTGGCTTCTAAAATTGAAACAGCTGAATTCGAAGAACTGGTAAAAGCCAATATGAAAAGAGCCTATTTTTCTGCATTAGTGATACTCGGTTCACATGATGAAGCCGCAGAGGCATCGCAGTTGGCTTTTGTTAAAGCTTTTAGAAGTTTTCACAAATTCGATAAATCAAAAAAGTTCTTTACCTGGTACTACAAAATTTTGAAGAATCTTTGTTTAAATATGATCCGCGATAATAAGAAAAATGTGAGTTTAGAATTTTTGGATACTCAAGTTTATGAAAATGGAGAGATGGATTTAGTTGAAAAAAATGAATTAAAACATAATTTACAAATTGCCTTGTTCAAACTAAATGCAGTGGATAGAGGAGTTTTAATATTAAAGGAATTTGAAAAGTATTCCTATAAAGAGATATCTGAAATTATGGAGATCCCGATCGGGACGGTTATGTCTCGCCTGTTTTATGCTCGCAAAAAATTGGCGGAATTGATGAAGGACTTAATATGATAGACGAAAAATTTATTTATCTGATGGAAAAATATTTTGATGATGAACTCACCATTGATGAAAAATCTGAGTTAAATAAATTTCTTGAGGATAAAAACTATAGATCTGAGTTTGAGGAACAGAAAAAGTTAAAGGAGGTATTTATGAAAATGACGTTGAAAAATCCCGGCAATGATTTTTGGGACGGTTATTGGCTTAATACTTATAACAGACTTGAAAGAGGATTGGCCTGGATTTTCATTTCCATCGGTGTGATTTTGCTGATCGGCTTTGCAGCTGTTGAATTTGTAGACAGATTATTTACAGACGACGGCGGTCCGATCGTAATAAAAGTCGGTTTGGTGACTTTATTTTTCGGCTCGCTGGTGTTAATTTTTTCACTGCTGAGAGAGAAATTTTTCAAATTAAAAAAAGATAAATATAAGGAGATACAAAGATGATAATTGCTACATCTTCAACTATTCCCGGTAAAGAAATAAAAAAAACTTTCGGAATCGTCAGGGGAAATACAATCCGAGCAAGACACATCGGCAAAGATATTCTTGCAGTATTTAAAAATATTTTAGGCGGCGAAATTGAAGAGTACACTAAGTTGATGGCAGAAAGCCGTGAGCAATCGATTGACAGAATGATTGAAAACGCCAAAGAATATGGTGCAAATGCAATTATCGATTGCCGCTTTTCTACAAGCTACATTATGGCAAATGCTGCGGAAATTTTAGTTTACGGTACTGCAGTTTATGTTGAGTAAATGGGTTTTGGGTAGTGAGTTGTGGGTGGTGAGTGATGGGCTTTAAGTTGTGGGCGATGAGCGAAGGATTATTAAAGGAATATTATTTTATCGCAACTTTGTGAAAATCTTTGTGCTCTTTGGGGTTAATGATTTTTTCTGTTCATAAATACTATCTTCTATCAAATCTCATGTAAAAAAAGCGAACCTTTCGATTCGCTTTTATCTCTAAATTCTTTCAAATATATTTGTTTTTATCTAGCCAAAAAACTGAGCATTGGTACTGCTTTGGCTACATAAAAGATAATAATTGAAAATCCGATCCATAGACCAAAGACCCAAACGAAATACATTTTGCTGCTTTTCGCTTTGAACATTTTTGCCAAAGCAATCGCAAGAACGGCATAAAACCAAATTTTAAGAGGATCTATTTTGGTAAGCAAGTATCCGCCGATACTCTGCCGGTCAACATCAATTAGAAGGGCTATGCTTGTTCCTTCGACAACGCTGGTTGTTGCAAACGCCAATACAATCAT
This sequence comes from Melioribacter sp., assembly GCA_016841125.1. GTDB lineage: Bacteria > Bacteroidota > Ignavibacteria > Ignavibacteriales > Melioribacteraceae > JAENZU01. The sequence goes on from JAENZU010000171.1 coordinate 5,033, forward strand.
TATGATCAATTGAACTATAAGAATATAGTTTGATAATCCGTAAGCAACCATAGCCGAAGAATAATTGCCATCCCCTTTCAGGAATACTTTGGCGATTAGCAAATAAACGGCGGCAAGAATAAAGAAGAATAAAAATGTGGCAATTAAAATAACAATGATATTAATCCACATTCCGGAACTCATCTGCTGTTCAATTCTATCCCGAATTGCACTCTGCTGATCTTCCGCCTGCTGTGGTGTCATTTGCCCTGCATCTACAGCAGACTGCAAATTGGTTCTCACCATTTCCATCTGGTTATCAATTATTTGCTGCTTAATTGCGGGGTTAGACATCATAACATAGTTCGTTAATATTGCAACTAAAATGACTAGAACTATCGGAATCAACCAGTCAATTGCTTTTGGCGCGAACTTGGAAGTTTCTTCAAAGGTAGAGGCAGGCTCTACAAATACACCAACCATTTTATCGGTATGGCTCAACTCCTCCTCGGATTCTTCCATTACTTCTTCTACAGGTTCATTGTAATTTTCATTTTCCATTTTCACTCCTTTTTAAAAAATTAAAATGCATAATTAATTTGACGTTTCTAATTCAATAATTATCCATAAAAAATACTAATTCACTTATTTATTTGTCTACTTAAAAATATAGTCAGTTCCTGTAATATGTTGAATATTCCGCTCGCAAAGAGTATCGCAAAATACACCAAACTTAATAATGCATCTCATATTCGATTATCCGCAAACTGATATATTGCAATAAATAGCGAAGCTACACTGAACACGAAGGACAAAATGTAAATTTTAGATTTGATAATTTAATTCCTTGCTGTGAAATATAAAAATTGTCAATAAATATTTTAAGATAAAAACGATGTTCTCCTTTTGAATGAAAAATGAAGTAACAGAGAGGAAATAAGGGCGGTCAGAAGCAGACTTAAACGACTGAAATCCCAACCCCTGATATCATAAAAGAATAGTCTTCCGGAAGTAAAAAACCAATAGAGGTAAGCTGCCGGTAATAATGCAGCAATCGTCGTATTGAAATATTTGATCAAGTTAAGATTTGTTGAAAACCAAAGGTCGCGGATAATAATAAAAATTTGAAACGAAAATAAAAAAAGCCCGAGTGAATCGGGCTTCAAAGTCTATCCAATAGAAAGTAAAATTAAATTTGCAAGAATGTGTCCCGTCTCTTCGAGCAAAGGATCATCCACCTTTAAATTATTTTTTGTAACCTCTCCTTTTTCAACAATCTCAAGATCAGAGTCTTTAGCCCGCTGATCTTCACGTTCTTTCTTCTTTATGTCGGCAAGTTCCCTATCTTTTTTTCTAACCTCTTCATTCAGAGAATAAGTTTTCTTTTCCTTTTTCTTATGATATTCATTGATATCTTCAAATATGTACTGGAACTCAATATTTTTCGCAATACGTTTATCGTGTTCTTCCTGTAAAGCAGGAATAAATTTCTTGAGACTTGAAAACTTATTAAAATTTGTAGGTTTAATTTCATCCCAGGGCAATGCTGTCGGTTCCGCGCTTTCCCCGAACTCATCCGCATCAACAGCCGATGGAAATTGAATATCAGGCACTACTCCTTTATTCTGCGTGCTGCTGCCTGTAACTCTATAATATTTCGCAATTGTCAACTTTATCTGTCCCCTCTTCTCCGTTTTGGAAGGAATAAATCGATTGAGATCAATGAGGTTCTGCACAGTTCCTTTCCCAAAAGTCTGCTCGCCAACGATTATGCCTCTTTCGTAATCCTGTATAGCACCCGAAAAAATCTCAGAAGCCGAAGCGCTGTAGCGGTTAACCAGTACGGCAAGAGGTCCGTCGTAAACAATATTGTCATCCGGGTCGTATTCAACATCAACAAATCCGGTAGAATTTTTAACTTGAACTACAGGACCGTCTTTAATGAACAAACCTGTTAAATCAACAGCTTCCTGAAGAGAACCGCCGCCATTGTTTCTTAGATCGATTATTACACCGTCAACACCTTCTTTTTGCAGTTCTTCTAAAATTCGTTTAACGTCTTTCGTGGTACTCTTATAATCCAGGTCACCGCGATTCTTACCTTCAAAGTCCATATAAAATGCAGGTATTTCAATCACTCCTATTTCAAAATTCACCGCTT
>JAENZU010000172.1 GCA_016841125.1 Melioribacter sp.
GTCCAATTATTTTAAAAAAAGTATTTTTTAAACTATAGATAAGTATAATAATTTTATCTTTTAAAAGGTATGAGATATTTATCTTACATCCTTCTTTTACTGATGGTTCCGCTACAATTATCCGGGCAGGTAAACCCGGGGGCAAGGCAAATTGCGCTTTCTCATTCGGATTTAGCACAAAGTAATGATGTATTCTCTTTATTCAACAACAGCGCCGGCTTAGCACAATTGAACTGGAGGGAAGCAGGTGTTTATTACTCCCCCGCCCCGTTTGGTCTTACTGAATTAGCGAACGGCTTTGCGGCATATCACGAACCCGCTTCATTCGGATCTATCGGGATAGGGTTAAGCACTTACGGATTTGAACTATACCGGGAAACTCAAATTTCTTTGGCTTTTTCAAGACTTATTACTGAACAACTATTTGCCGGAGTTACGGTTAATTATAAATCACTTTCAATAAAAAATTACGGCAGCGACGGAATTATAACGCTAAACCTTGGTTCTTTATTTTATATCACACAAACTTTAAGAATTGGATTTGTGCTGCAAAATTTTACAAGATCATCATACGGTGATGAAAAGGAGCAAGCACCAATTATTTACGCTACGGGATTGAGTTATGATGCACTTGATAATTTAACAATGAATATATCAATTGAAAATGAACATGATAGAGATTTGTCTTTAAGGTCAGGAATAGAATATGGAGTAATGGAATATATTGATTTGCGGTTTGGGTTTTCAAATTATCCTGTTTCTTATTCAACCGGAATTGGCATCAACTATTCCATATTCCAATTGGATTACGCTCTGTTTACACATCAAGATTTAGGTTTAACTCATCAAGCAGGAATTATTGTGCACTTCGGATTTGAGGGGTCAAGAAGCAAGGCAATTAAAAGTTATCTTTTCGAATAAATGAAAAAGTTCATATTAGTTTTATTCGTGTGCATCATTACTGTTAATGCTCAGATAGATACATCCGATGTATTGAGTGATGAAATTTTACGCTATCTCGAGGATATCTCATCAGAGCAAGAGGATTCGGAGATTTATGATCTGATTGAGCAGCTTCTCAATAATCCGGTAAATCTAAATGGTGCAAATTTCGATATGTTGATGGCTATTCCGTTCATGGATGTAAAAACGGCATCGGCAATTCTTGTTTATCGTGAATCAAATGAAAAATTTTTATCGGTTAATGAATTAAATTCAATTGAGGAAATTGATCATGAAACGTTTCTAAGAATTAGACCTTTTCTATATATCGGCTCTGATACAGAAGCTGATATTTCAGAATTTCCCGGCACTGCTGCAAAATTTCTTGAGGTAGAATTCAGATCAAGAATGTTGTCCGATGTACAAAACAGAGCCGGTTTTAGCGATGGCAAATTTAGCGGATCAAAAATAAAATCATACAATCGATTAAAACTAAATTCCAAAGATTATCTTAGAGCAGGCGGTCTAATTGAAAAAGATGCCGGGGAGAGTTCATACAGTGATTTCTCTTCCTTCCATATTTATTCAGAAAAATTATTACTGGATAAGATTATTTTGGGAGATTATTTAGTTGAATTTGGTGAGGGACTCGCAATTTGGAGTCCCTATGCATTTTCAAAAGGTGCCGCGGCAGTAAAATCTGTCGGCAGAAATTCCCGCGACATAACTCCTTACACAAGTTCTGATGAAAACCAATTTCTGCGCGGTGCGGCAGGTTCCTACTCAATATCAGATTTTAGCATTACAGCATTTTATTCTTCAAATTCAATTGATGCTAATTTAGACACAGTCGATCAAACCATTATTAGCCTGCCGATTGACGGATACCATCGCACAGAAAACGAAATCAAGAAAAAGGATAATATAAAAGAGAAAATCTACGGGGGAATTTTAAAATACTCGACCGGGAAAAACTTCTCTATCGGCATTCTTCATTACAGAAATAATTTTGAATATAGCCTTCTAAAGAATAACATTTACGATCCCGCCGGCGATCAATTCAATTTCAGTTCGGTTTCGTATAGAATTTTATTCGGTTCTGTTTATCTTTCCGGAGAATCCTCATTCAATGGAATCTCAGTTGCGAATATAATTAATGCTCAATTTTCAGTTTCAAAAAACTTTGCATTCGTCACCTCAGTGCGAAGTTATCCTAAAAATTATTGGAATATTCACTCGGCTGGATTCGGAGAAAAATCGGGCACTCAAAACGAATTAGGAATTTATACCGGATTACGCTGGCGGACAGAATTTGGACTTTTCAATTTTTATTTTGATCAATTCAAGTTTCCCTTTGCCTCGTATTCAAATCCCCTACCGGCAAGTGGTTATGAAACACTTGGTGAGTTCAGTACCAGACCTCTAAAAAAATCGCTTCTTACTTTACGTTACACACACGAGAATAAAGAGGTAAGCATTAACAACGGAGAAATAGAATTTATAACTTATCAACTTCGAAGAAAATTTAGGTTAGGTTTTTCGTATGAATTTGATAAACATATTAGATACCGAACTAGAGTTGAATATATGCACTACTTTCTCGACCACAATAATTATAATGAAGAGGGGTACTTATTTTTTAACGATATCAGATTTAAAAAGGGAGTTTTAACATTATACGGCAGAGTATCTTTATTTCAAACAGATTCTTACAATTCGAGAATTTATGAATTTGAGAATGATCTGCCCGGCGTTATGCGTAATATGGCGCTTTTCGGAAACGGAACACGCTGGTATATTATTGCAAAATTTGAAGCTTTCCAAAACTTTTTCATCTCTTTAAAATATGCCGAAACATTAAAATTTGGCGAACGTTCCATAAGTTCAGGTTATTCTGAAATTCAAGGAAATTTAGATAACAATCTTTCAATTCAGATAGATTTTAATTATTAATTTTTGTAAAAAATGTTTTTTTAATTAATAAATATTTTTATCTTTGTTCTTCTATAATTTTAAGAATTGGAGAAAACAATGGCTAGAAGATGTCAGATTACGGGAGTCGGACCAAGTACCGGGAATAATGTATCTCATGCTCATAATAGAACTAAAAGAAGATTTTTACCAAATTTACAGAAAAAGAAAATCTGGGTTCAAGAACTTAATCGTTTTGTAACCGTTAAACTTTCTACAAAAGCATTAAGAACACTAAGTAAAAACGGAACTGCCGAACTAGCTAAAATGGTAAGAGAAAACAAGATATAATTTGACAACGTTAATTTTATTACAAGGGCTCGAATTTTTTTGAAATTTGAGCTTTTTTTATTTTAAAGGAAAGATATTTATGAAAAACCTTTTAATAAAACTTTATTACATGCTGATTATTTCCTCCCTTTTATCCTTCCCGCAAAGATTAGAGGCACAAAACAAAGAAGAAGATACTTCCCGCCACTTGGGTATTACTAAAGAAATTATTGCAACTACTCTAAAAGAAAACCGCGGTTACAAAATGTTGTCGGAATTATGCGAAATTGGTCCGCGGTTAAGCGGTTCCGATAACTCTCTCACCGCCATTAAATGGGCGGAAAAGAAGCTTACCGAAATCGGCTGCGATTCTGTTTGGCTTCAACCGGTAATGGTCCCGGTTTGGGAGAGAGGTGATGTTGAAAGTGCAGAGATTAAATTCAGCGACAGTAATTCCAAAAATTTGAGTATTGCTTCGCTTGGGGGCAGCATTGGAACTCCACCCGATGGAATAACGGCTAAAGTATTAGAGGTTCAAAATTTCAAGCAATTGGAAATGTTGAAGGAAGAAGCTGCCGGGAAAATAATTTTCTTTAATCGTCCGTTTGATAATTCACTCGTAAATACTTTTACCGCCTACGGAAACGCGGTGGATCAGAGAGTGTACGGCGCAGCTGAAGCTGCAAAGGTTGGCGGGGTTGCCGCAATTGTGAGATCTGTAACCTCAAAGTATGATAATACTCCGCATGTTGGAGTGATGTTTTATTCCGATACCGTTAAACAAGTCCCTACCGCTGCTATTGGATTAATTGATGCGGATTTCCTCAGCGCAAAATTGAAAGAGAATCCTGACCTCGAACTGACACTTAAAATGGATTGTAAAAATTTACCGGAGGCTCAATCTTTCAATGTGATCGGAGAGATTAGCGGAAGTGAATTTCCGGATGAAATTTTGCTGGTAGGCGGACACTTTGATAGCTGGGATAAAGGTGACGGGGCACATGATGACGGAGCGCCATGTATTCAAACTATGGAAGTTTTAGATATTTTCAAAAGACTCAACATAAAACCCAAACGAACCATCCGCTGTGTGCTATTTATTAATGAAGAAAACGGTTCCCGCGGGGCAAAAGCTTACGCAAAAGAAACCGATTCTTTGAAACTAAATCACTTGGCAGCAATTGAAGCGGACAGAGGAATTGGAACGCCGCGCGGTTTTTATGTTGAGACTGATTCATTGAGACTCAAAAAACTTCAAGCATGGCTGCCGTTGCTTAATTATGCAAATATTGAGTGGATCAAATCCGGCGGCAGCGGTGCCGATATTTCTCATATAAAAAATTCAAAAGCGCTATTTGGTTTTGTGCCGGTTTTTCAAAGATACTTCGACTACCATCATTCAGCCAATGATCTATTTGAAGAGGTGCATCCGAGGGAAATGGAACTTGGAACTGCCGCAATGGCGATATTAGTTTATTTACTCAGCGAGGAAGGTTTATAAAAAAACCCCCGCTGACGGGGGCTCTTTGAAGTAACAAACTCAATTTATCTTTTTCGTGTCTTTTCTTTACTGCTTTTGCTTGTACTTGTATTTCTACTGCTTCTGCTGGAGGAAGATTCGCGCTTGGGAGTACTTTTTTTAACCTCAATCCTGCTCGGTGTTTTTGATTTAGGCTGAGGTGTTACACTTCTTTCTCTTCTGCTAATTTGACCGTTAGGAGTGATCACTGTTTTTCGTTCTACTTTTGGGCTATAACTTTTTTGATCATTTCTGCTATTATCCGTTTTTAATTTATAACTGTTTTCTCTAACAGAACTTTTCGGTTTATAATAATTGTATTCGCGCGAGCTGCTATTTTTCTTAATCTCATTTTTTCTGGTTTCTGTTCTTCCGGCATCATTTCTCTTAACTTCATTTTTTCGCGGTTCAATTGTTGATCTGCTTTGAATTTTGCTGTTGTTTTCTCTAACATCAGATTGACTTCTCGATGAGTTATTCCGGTCAATTGTCCGCGTTGGCGTTGAATTGTCATTACGCATTGATCTTCCGAAACTCTTAATTTCCTTATCTCTAATAATACTTGATCTTTTATCTGCAGATTTAATTTTCGACCTATCAATACTGCCGGCTCTCTGAATGTCCGAATCAGACGGCTTATAAACTCTTACAACGTCATCCCTGCTTCCGCGACCTGAACCCAAATTTCTCGGGTCTGAAACTGTCTGCAGATTACGTTCTTTAAATGTCTGTCCGCTTCTCTTTTCAACAAAAGATCTGTCAACTCCGCCATTTACTATGCCTCTGCCGTTACTGTAATAGTTTGTTCTGTACTTTGTATTGTTAAAAACAGTATAGTTATTGCGGACAGGAACAAAATATTTATGCACATGTGAGTGATGAAAATTGTGATAGTTTACGAATCTCCAGTGTGAGTAATGAGAATACCAGCCAATTGAAAAGTGAATACCAAAGTTTGGTCTGAACGAAGCGTAAGGAGGCAACGGCGCCCAGCCGATATAATCGTTATTATAACGCCATTCTACCCAAGCCGGTGCCCATTCATTACCGGGCATCCAAACCCAGCCGTAAAAATCATCGTAATACCATCTTCCGTAATGATAAGTGGCCCATCCGAATGGCTCGTAAGAATCCCAGTACCAACCTTCAGATGTCCAGATCCAAGCTCCGTCAGAATACGGCTGCCAGTTGTAAGGAACATTGTAGGGACGCCATACGAATATATCGTAATCAACTTCAATCCATTCTCCATGGGGTGAAAGAGAAGAGTAAAATACGTTGAAATTTACATTCGTATATATCGGTTTTGCTTCGGTGGTGCTTATAAAAAATATGGCTAAAATCGCTGATAATAAAATTAATCGTTTCATTTTGAACCTCAATTTGTGTTACTGTCAACTAAAGAGCAAATGAGATGCCAAGATAAAAACTTCAATTATAAGCTGTTTTTAGCACATTTGGAAAAGGTGTGTACAAAATAATATACACCGTAAAATCAAATAAAATACAATTTTATGTTCTATGCTGAGGTTTGAGAAGATCATTAACTTCTTTAACCGGGGCAAAAGTTGAAATTGGGACTTCAACAAAAATTGTATTCCAAAATGCCATACTGCCGTTCCATAATCCGGGCAGTTCAATGGCTTTTAAAGGCTTTCCGTCCTTTGATTTTTGAGTGATGAATGCAGTTGAGGGATCACGGTATTCAAGTAAATTAAAATTTTCACCTCTGTAATTTTTAACGCCGCAAACTAAATCTACCGGATTAAAGTGAGTTGCTTTATCAAAAATCTCTTTTTGCCGATTATCACTCAAATTAAGTTGAGATGTTTCTACAATCTGCAGGGAAATGTTTCCATCGCTTCCCTTCACCCAAAATGGACCTCCCCCGGGATCGCCTTCATTTTTAACCATTCCGCACACGCGAATTGGTCGGTTCATTTCATTGAAAATATATTTCTTCTTTTCATCATCATTTAACTTTTCAAAGTTTTCCGGCAGTACTATATTTAAATAATTTTGGCAGAAATTCACTATTTTCTGCAGTCTATCAGCTGCAATAAAACTTTCCCAATCGTTTAGATAATTAAAAACTTTTGTTTGAATATCGACAAGTATTCCCCCAAGAATTTGTTTGAATCTTATGGTATCCTCTTGAGAATTTTTAGGTACAACATTATCAATATTTTTGATGTAGATAATATCAGCGTTCAGGTCATTCAAGTTTTCCAATAATGCGCCATGACCCGCAGGCCTGAATAAAAGTTTACCGTTATCTTCAAATGGGTTATTTTCCAAATCAACAGCAATTGTATCTGTGGATTTTTTCTGCTCTGAATAAGAGATGCCTAGTTCAAATCCTTCATTCTCAAATTTTGGTGTAACCGCATCCACCACACTTTCGAACAATTTTTTGTGATCGGTTGAAATAGTAAAATGAATTTTAATTTTATTGTTA
>JAENZU010000173.1 GCA_016841125.1 Melioribacter sp.
AACTCTCACAATGAAATATGGAATCGACACACTGATTAAAGTGTTCAGGTTATTGAAGGATAAAAATCCAACTAAGAAATTAAAATTATTGATCTGTGGTGAGGGTCCTGAAAAATCAAAATTTCTCGATTTAATTGATGAACTGGATTTAAAGAGAGACATAGTTTTGACCGGGGATATTGAATATGACAAAACTCAGCACTATCATAACATGATGACAATACCGGTTTATTTATCGAAGATTGAAAGTTTCGGCGTGTCGGTTTTGGAAGCAAGTGCATGCGAAAAAGCGGTTGTAGTTTCCAATGTTGGCGGGCTCCCCGAGCTGGTTGAACACAATAAAACGGGTTTAATTGTAAAACCAAATTCAGTTGAGGATGCCGCAGAAGCAATTCAAAGTTTAATAGACGATGAAGGATTAAGAAAAAAATTGGGGATAGAAGGCAGAAAGTTTGTTGTTGAAAATTATTCATTCGAAAAATGTCTTGAAAGATATGTCCAAATTTATGAAAATATTTTAGCTTCAACTCGCTGAACAAATGAGAAATAAAATTTCATCTTCAATTTTCGGAGCCTCTTTAATTTTGACGATCATCGCCATTATTACAAAGGGGTTTGGTTTTTTACGTGAGATGATATATGCTAAAGAATTTGGATTGGGTGAAGATTTTAATGCTTTCCTTGTAAGTTCAATTCTGCCGATAATTATCTATTCTACAATTTATTATTTAGGGCAGTTGTACTTCATTCCCGCTTATCATAAAATTCTAAATAAGTTTGGAAAGGAAGAGGCTAAGATTTTTTTTAGTCAGAACACCTGGGGTTTTTTCTTGCTCGGGTGGGTAATTTATTTTGTGCTGTTTAATTTGTCTGATTGGATAATTGCAATATATCTTCAGAACAGCTCAAATGAAATTAAAGAAATTGCCTTAGAGATTTTTAAAGTATTCATTTTGACCATTCCATTTGCTTCCGGGCATGCAATTTTGTCTGCTCATCTCAATGCAGAATCGCGTTTCACATTCCCTGCTTTATCAACTATGATGATGAATATTATAATTGTCTCCATTCTTTTCTTCTTCAGCAACAAATATGGAATTCTATTAATACCTGCCGTATTCGTGTTGGGCTGGGCAAGCCAGATGTTTTATTTATTCTTCGTTTCAAGAAGAGATATTTTTATCAATCCTTTTAAGTATTTTAAAAAAAATAATTCTATCCGACTTATAAACACTTCTCTAATTCTTACAATATTAGTTGAAGTTGTGACACTCTCATATTCGCTTGTAGATCGTTACTTCTTTGGAGAAGTGGGGGAGGGAGGTATCGCCTCATTGAGTTATGCAGCCGCCTTATGGGAAATGCCTGTAAAAGTAATCTCCTTTGCTCTTGCGACGGTAATTTTTTCTAAATTATCATCTGCATTTAGTCAGAATAATAAGCAAGAATTAACAAAAACTTTTTATTCAGGTATAAAAATTACAGTTCTCTTCTTTACTCCGCTGGCTTTTATAATGTATTTTTGGGGAGATTTTATTATCGGGATTTTGTATCAGAGAGGACAATTCACAAGCAGGGATACTTTTATTACCTCCGAGGTTCTCTCCGTCTACGCATTAAGTTTGGTGTTTTTTTCTGCTTACACAATAATTAATAAAATGCTCTACAGCAGCGGTCTATTAAAGTCTCTTCTGCTCATTTCGCTTATTGGATTAAGCATGAAAATTTTTCTGAATTTTTCTTTGGTTGAGCAATATACACAAAGAGGGCTGGCTTTATCATCAACATTAAGTTATTCGTTCCTTGCAATTAGCGGCTATTATATTGCTGTAAAAAAGAATAATTTTCCCAACCAAAATCAATTTGCAAAAAGTATATTGATTTCTATTATTAACGCATTGGTCTCTATATGTATTGCGATACTATTAATCTCAACTTTTACGAATGTAAGTTTTTATATTAATTTTTTCTCGGTGTCTGTTTTTATTTTGATTTACTTTTTCAACTCATATTTGCTAGGAATAGATGAATTACATTCAGCATCTAAAATGTTAAAATCGTTGATTAAAAGGGGAAACAACTAATCATTAAAAATATTGAAAATAATGTGTATTACTATGCTCTGTTATTGAGTCTCGGCATTATTTTCCTGCTTCCATTTGTCTCTTATCTTTTTGCCGGTTTGACAATTTTGCTTTTATTTGCACTGATTAAAGCAGAATGGAGATTCCCAATACTAATTGCCGCCTTTCTTTTGGTGACAAGCGATATCAGTGAGGAATTGAGATTAGCGGTTAACTTTGGAGGTTATTTTATCTTATTTGTTTTCTTTTTCAGAAAATACGGTTTTGAAATTAAGCGTTATCCCGTAATTCCTACTAATATTCTCTATTTAGTTTTCTTTACAATATTATCTATGCTTATATCAGGATTTTTATCCGAAGACAGGATTTTAACTTTCACATATCTCCTAAAGCAATTTTTATTTTTTGTTCTAATATATTTTTTCTACGCTGCCATGTGTAATTATAAAAACATTAAGGATTACATATTTGCATTGATTATGACAGGGGTGGTTCTGGGGTCTTTTATAATTTATTACTTTTTAACTTCCGATATATCAGTTTATATTTTTGAATTGACAGGGTATGTTTCCGAAGGGGGATATGTAAATAATGTGGCTGCTGCCGGCGGATTATTTATTGTATCAATTTCCTTAAACTTTATCCTCATTTTTTCCGATTCCGAAAATATGATAAAATTTAAACCGCTTCTGATCACCATTCTGATTATACAAATTTTGAGCTTAATATTAACAAATTCTCGCGCAGCACTCCTTGGCACTTTTATCAGTTTAATCTGGATTTCTATACGACTCCGAAGCAGAGTAATGTTGAAAATAGGAGTCTTGCTCACTATAGGGATAATTGTTTTTGTGCTGACAAATCAAAATCTAATTAATACTTTTGAAAACTATATACGCGCAGAAAGAATATTTAATAACCCGAGAACTAATTTGTGGACCATCTCATGGAGTATTATTGATGACTATCCATTTTTCGGAGTCGGTCCGGGAATGTTTAAAAATTACATGTTCACTTATTTGCCTATATCATTAAACAGTTGGTCGATGAAAGACATATATTTTATTTATGAATATGCATCTGTTGGTCACGCACATAATTTTTTTCTATTTAGATTTACTGAATTGGGAATTCCGGGACTGCTGACAGGAATTTATTTACTATTTATTTTTTTCAAACTTAGTTTCAAAACAATGAAAACTTATGCGTTAATCGATAGAAACACTTATTTGTTTATTGTTGGAGTAATCGGCTGTGGTCTTGGGTTAATTGGCAGATCTGTTTTTGAATCTACAGGTTTGTTGAGTTATGGATGGATAACAAGAGATTTACCATTTTGGCTATTACTTGCAATTGTAGTTTACTTGAACAATAATAAAAATAGTTTTTCAAAAATGTTTACTTGAGGAAACTATTGAATAGAATTTTAAAAAAATCACTCTTCTTTTTTCATGCTGTAAAATATTTAAGGTTGAATCAAACATTTGGAAGAATCTGGGCATCCGTTAAAAGGAAATATTCACTATTTTCAATTCCGGCACCTCCAAATGATCTTAAAGGAAAACTTGAGCAGAAGTTTCCTTTCATTCCTTACGACCCGTGGAATAATAGGGAGGATATATTAAAAGGAATATTCAAATTCGAATTTAAAGAGCATCAACTCGACTATCCGATAAAGTGGAAAAACAACAATGCTTCCGAGGTATGCAATCTGCATTTAAAATTCTTCAATTTTCTTCATCTGCTTTCGAAAGAAGAAAAAACTGAAATAGTTTTGGATTGGATTAAAGAAAACGCCGGCGGGGCTGGCGGAAGTTGGGATCCATATTCTCTTTCTTTAAGAATCACAAGCTGGATGCAGGCAAATTTAGATCACCCTGAAATTCAAAAATCAATTTATACACAAGCATCATATCTTTATAAAAACAATGAATATTATGTTCCTGCAAACCACTATTTAGAAAATGCGAGAGCATTAATTTTTGCCGGAATATTTTTCGGAATGAAGGCTGAAAGCGCGAAGTGGTACAAAAAGGGTCTGCAAATATTTAAAGATGAATTTCCTGTTCAAGTACTGCAGGACGGCGGTTATTTTGAGAGATCAACCCTCTACCATGCAATTATACTAAAGCTACTTCTCGATGTTCTAAATATTTTGGATAGTGAGTCGGAGGACCGCGAATTATTTACGAAACCGGCAAAAAAAATGAGCGATTTTCTTTTTTCCACAAGTCACCCTGATAATTTAATTTCACTTTTTAGTGATAGTTCCCTGGAGATGATTCCGCCCGTTGATTTAATTCTGGATTATTCAAACAAAATCTTAAACTATAAACCATCATTTAAAACTCACTTTCCAGACACCGGTTATTATACTTTTAAAAGCGATAGACTTTTCTTTATTATTGACGCGGGACCTTTCGCTTGTAATCATATGCCCGGGCATGGTCATGCAGATATTTTTAGTTATGAACTTTCATTTGAGGATGAAAGATTCATCGTCGATTCTGGAGTTGCATCATACGCTAATGATAAATTAAGAAAATTTGCCCGGTCAACCCCAGCTCACAATACAGTGTCAATTGATAAACAAGATCAGGCTGAGATGTGGGATGCATTTAAAGTTGCGCGAAGGTTCGATCCCAAAAATATCGAATATTCCGTGTCGGAAAAGGGTTTTGATTTCAAGGGTGAGTTTGAAGGTTACAGCCGTTTAATTGGTGATGGTTTAGTCCACACCCGGAAAATAAGTTTCAGAAATATTGAAATTAGGTTCGATGATCAGGTTAGCGGCAGCGGAAATCATTTGGTAGAAAGTTTCATCCATTTCAACCCAAAGTGCAGTATTAAAATTTTCGAGGATGAAATTGAACTGGAATTGAAAGGAAAATTACTCCGAATTAAAGTGACCGAGGGACAATTTGAGTTGCAAGAAAGTTTATATTGTCCGAACATTGGTGTAGCTATTCCGAATAAAGTTCTGGTAATTAAAAATGAAGGACGTATTCCATTATCAGTTTCTTATATTATAATTTTGGAAAACCAATAAGTTTTATAGTCACTATTTATTGCCCAAAATAAGGTCTTTTTAGCCTTGTATGAAAATCTTCACTTAATTATATTATTTCTCAATTTCAAACAAACTTCCCAATTTATGAAAAAGCATATTTTAGTTTTATTCTTTCTCCTATCATTTCCACTATTTGCCCAAAGCGTAAAAATTTTAAGTTCGGATCAAGAAAAAATAAAAATCGAACTGAATTTTTCAAATTCTTATGAGCTCAAACAATCCGTAGTTGAGGGTAAAGAATTCGTCTATATTGAGGGAGCAGAAAATGTAATAAGGATGCCGGGAGAACCGTATCTGCCAATCTACAATTTGAAGCTTGGAATTAGTCAATCAGCTTCACCATCCTTGAGAATTTTAAGTGTCGAGGAGGAGCAGTTAGGGCAGTACTTAGTACTCCCATATCCCGATTTCGATAATGAAGGTAATGCTTTAGAAGATTTAACTTTTGAAAAAGAAATTTACGGCAGAGATTCTTTCTATCCCGAAAACCTCGTTGAATTAGGCAAAGATTTTTTATACAGATTTATACGCACGCAGCCTATATTATTTAATCCTTATACTTACAACCCGGTTACGAGAGAATTGAAATTCAATCGTAGAATTGTTTTCGAAGTTAGTTATAACAACATTAATATTGATGCTGGTCGAATAGTTCCGGTTAAGGATAAACAAACCGAACAGTTTGTTGCACAGGAGCTGCTCAACAAGGATGTTTCTCGAAACTGGATTTCTGAGAAAAGTGATTATTCCGACTCGCCTAACTCTGATGATTATTCATGGTATAATCCTTCAAAAACATACTATAAAATTTTCATCAAAACAGAAGATGTTTACAGGGTTACTTATGAGAAATTAGTTGAAATAGGAATAAATATTCCGCAGGATTTTAACCATAATAACATTCTTCTTTACAATTACGGCCAACAAGTGCCGTTGGAATTTATTTCGAAGACCGATTCAATTTTTAAACCCGGCGATTATTTCCAATTTGTTGGTTATCCGCCTCAACCATCCGAATACACAAAATTAAATATTTATAATACGGAAAATGTTTACTGGCTGACACTGGATGGAGGAGAAGATCCTTACCGCTATAATGTTAAAAGCGGACTGCCTGTAAATTGGAACAGAACTCTTAAGCAAACCCAGGAAACAGTTAGATTCGAAGTAGATTCTTTATTCGAAAGACTGGGTTATGCCCCCAACGGTGAGAGAGATTTTTGGTATTGGGGTAAGGTAAACGGCTCAAAAGGAATACCGCAAAATAGGTTCGAAGCACGATTCGATGGCGCGTTTCCAAACCCAAGCGATGATAATAAAAATATAACCCTAAGAGTAAATCTTCATGGAATTACAAATCTACCCTGCTCCGAAGATCACAGAGCTTTTTTCTCAATTACCAATCAGCCTTTAGGGCAGCTTACTTGGGATGGGCAAAACGCTGCTACATTCGATACCACTTTTCTTAATGCTGCCGGCGGTATTTCGATTTTCCCTTCGGGTAATTTTATGCAGGTCTATACCAATGGAAGTCCATGTAGTTTGACCGGTAGTGATGAATTCAGAGTAAACTGGTTTGAATTTGATTATTGGAGATTTAACAGAGCCCCCGGAGGTAATCATTGTTTTTTTACGAGTCCCCCAAATTCTAACGGAATAAATCGTTACCAGGTTTGGCAGTGGAATCAAATTGATTTCAGAGTTTATGTTCCTTCAAAAGGAGAGATGATAATTGATCCTGCCAGATGGAATGATCCTTCCCAAACTTTTTTATTTGTTGATACTATTTCGCAAAGACATAAATATTACTGTATTTCTAATAGCTATTTTAAAGTCCCGGACCGTTTCGAATTAGATCAAACTTCTAATTTAAGGAATACTTCTAACGGAGCTGACTATATAGTTATTACCCACAAAGACTTCTTTGGTGCAGCGGTTTCTTTGGCTAACTTTAGAAAAACCAATTTAGAAGGTTATCAAACTGCA